>JBDTJH010000156.1:0-27954 GCA_039935955.1 Gemmatimonadaceae bacterium | reverse complement strand
ACCGCCACGTCGGCAAAGCGTTTCGGACGGTATTTGCGGGCGAGCGAGATGTACATGGCGGCGGGAAATGCGAGGAGAGCCCGGCGGTCTACCCGCCAGGCTCTCCTCGACCGGTGCACTGCGAGTGTCGTGTCGCGCGGAACTGCCGCCGTTCGGCGCTCAGCCTCCGCGCGATATCCCAGGTCTGACGAGGCGAGGAACGGCACCTCATGCCGCTGCTACCTTTCGGTCCTGACGGAGTTAGAGGGCGAACTTCCCTCGGGACCTGGGACGAGCCAAATATACGAAATCGCGAGTGGCGCGACAATAATCGCCGCCCCCGAATTCGCCCCAATCAGGGCTTCGACTTCGGTGCCGTGGTCATGGTCGCGTGCGGGACGACCACCAAGCTCGTCTCTTTCTTCACCACGATCGTGGGCGTGACGGTCATGATCGTGTCTTTCGACATCTCGACGCGCGGCATCTTGACCGTGTCGGTGTGCGTCTCCATGCGTGGCGTCTGCACCACGAGGTCGCCATCTGCGTTTTTGGTGCACGCGGTGAGCGCACCCGCAGACACCACAAGCAGGGCGACGGTTACCAGTCGGACATTATTCACGGGCGCGACTCCGGTTGAGTATGAGCTCTGGCGGAGCAACGTTCGAGCCAACCTCAGCCTTCGAACGTTTCCCGCTGCAACCGCCGCGTGCGCCGTAGCTCGTAGACCTGCCCAACCTCCCCGCCGAGGATGAAAATGAGCGCGGCGTAATACACCCAGAACACCACGATCACGATTCCCGCTAGCGTGCCGGCATAGAGGGTCGACGGGTTGAAGGAGCCGATGTAGGCCGTGAACAGCTGCTTCGCAAGCTCGAAGAGGACGCTCGTGAACACCGCACCGATCAGCGCCGCCTGCCACCGAATTTTCCTGCTCGGCAGGAACTTGTAGAGCGAGAAGAACATTCCGAGGATGAACATCAGTGCAAGCGCGTTTCCGAACCAGTACTCGAGCGTGATGCGGAAGCTCTTCCCCGTCGTGATCGCCGCGAGCGCCTTCGACGTCGCGATCTTCATGTATGCGGAGAGAACGGCGTAGGCGACGAAGAGCACGGTCGACACGATCGTGATGCGGATGTCGAACAGCTTCCCCTTGATGAAGTCGAGCCCCTGCTCGATGTCGAAGACTTCACCGAGCACCGAGCGCAGCGTGCCGAAGAGGCGCGTGGAAAACCAGATGAAGGCGATCGCGCCGAAGAGCCCGACGGAGCCGCGCGCCTTGATCACACCGTCGAGCATCTTGTGCAGCTGCACGTCGCCGGTCTCCGCGTGCGGCGGCATCAAATTGTCGATGAACGCCCAGACGGTGCTCGACGATTGCTCGGGCGACTGATTGAGGACGTAGCCGAGCCCGGCGAGGAGGAGCAGCATGAAAGGCACCGCGGCGAGCAGGAGGTTGAACGCAATGCCGCCGGCGAGAAACGAGATGTTGTCTTCGCCGGCGACATCCCAGAGACGACGCGCGTAGTCCTTCGCCGCCCACCAGATGCGGACGGGAAGCGAGCGAACCATCATCCGGTCGGAGTGCCGATCTCGCGGCTGCTAGCCGACGTGCGGATCGCCTGGCTCGGAGTCCGCGGGCAGGTTGGTCGCCGCGCGACGTGCTGTGCGCGTCACATCGGCACCCGCCTGATATGCCGCCTTCGTTTCGGCTAGCCGCGCTTCGAGCTCCTGCCGCGCCTGCGCCGCAGCCTCGCGTCCGGCGCGAATGGCCTCGGTCGCCTGGTGCTTCTTGATGTCGATCGCCTGGCGGGCCGAATCGATCGTGGTTCCGACGGATCGCTTCGCCTTCGAGTAACGATCGACGACCGTGTCGCCGAGGTCGCCCGCGACGTCCTTCGCGGCGTCCGTCATCTCGCCCGCCTTCCGCTTGATGTCGCGACGGGTGTCCGCGCCCGACTGCGGCGCCAGCAGCAACGCGATCCCCGCCCCGAGGGCGGCGCCCAGCAGGAAGGATCCGAATGATCCGCCACTCTCCTGCTCGATCACGTAATAGCGTTCGTCCTCATCTTCCTCGTGTCGCGACATACGAACTCCTGGCTGTTACCGACGTCCCTTGGCCTTCCCTTTCGCCTTCTCCGTTCCCTTCACCTTCGCGGAAGCGGCCTTCGACGCGGGCTTGCTCACGCCATTCGCCTCCGGCTTACCATCTCCCTTCCCATGCGCCTTCACGCCCGGCCCGATCAGTGACCCCAGCTCGTTGCGAACCTCGCTCTCCGTGACGCCGAGCGTGCTTGCCGTGCGCTCCACGTCGCCGCCGGTCGCGGAGAAGGTTCGCAGCAGCATCTGACGTCTTGCTTCGGCAAGGGTCGCGCCCACAGTGAGCGTGACCGTCGCCTGACTGCTATCAGCCTGTGCGCGAAGCCGGCGCGGGATGATGTCCGCGGTGCCGATGCTCGCGCCCTTCGACATGATGACAGCGCTTTCGATGGTATTCCGGAGCTCGCGGACGTTGCCGGGCCAGTTGTGGCGGAGGATCCATTCGATCGCGTCGTCCTCGAAGGTATGGATCTTCTTGTTGTTTTCGCGCGAGAAGCGGTTGAGGAACTCGGTGGCGAGGAGCTTAATGTCCCCGACACGATCGCGAAGCGGCGGCAACTCGATCTCGACCACGGCGAGCCGGTAGTAGAGATCCTCGCGGAGCTCACCGTCCTCAAGCGCCTGCTGCAGATTCTTGTTCGTCGCGGCGACGACGCGGATGTCGACCGGGATCTCCTTCTTGCCGCCCAGCCTGCGCACGGAGCGCGACTCGAGGGCGCGGAGGAGCTTGACCTGGATGTCGGTCGCCATCTCGCCGACCTCATCGAGAAAGAGCGTACCGCCGTCGGCCATCTCAAAGGCACCCGGCTTCTCGTTCGTCGAGCCAGTGAATGCACCCTTCTCGTGTCCAAACAGCTCGTTCTCCAGAATGTCCTTCGGCAGTGCGGCGCAGTTCAGCGCGAGGAAGGGCCCCTTCACGCGGTCACTCTTCTGATGAATTGCGCGTGCAACCAACTCCTTGCCCGTGCCGCTCTCGCCAAGGATGAGGACCGAGGCGGTGGAGGGTGCGACGGCGTCGAGGATGCCGTAGACGACGCGCATCGCTTCCGACTGCCCGGTGAGGTCGCCGTAGTGTGTGAGCGTCTTGATCTCGGTCGTGAGCGCACGGTTCGTCTGCTTCAGCTCGAAGCTCTCCAGCGCCTTCTTGATCAGCGCCTTGAGCTCGCTCAGCTTCTCGGCGTTGAGCGGCTTCTCGATGAAATAAAATGCGCCGCCGTCGGTGACGGCATCGACGGCAGAACGAATCGTTCCCTGCCCGGAAATGACGATGCACTCGGTGGACATCTCGCGCTGACGGATCTCGCGGAGGAGCGCGATGCCGTCGACCTTGGGCATCTTGAGATCGGCGAGGACGACACCGAACGGCTCGGCGATGAGGCGCTCGAGCGCGCGCTCCCCATCGCTGGCGATCTCGGTGTCGTAGCCTTCGTCGCGAAGGATGGCGCTCAGCCCTTCGGTGATGGCGCGCTCATCGTCGGCGATCAGAATCTTGGCGTTCATGTATGCGAATCGACTCCAGCGCGCGCGCGCTCGGGGAACAGGAGAGCTGTTTCGTCTTCATCGGAGCTGAGCCGAATCTCGTGCTCAGCGGCGAATCGTTCCATTCTGCCGGCGATGGGCCGTCCGGCACCGCCGACCATGCGCAAAGAAATCATTCCGTCGGAATCACCCAGCTGCCCGGCGACCTCGAGATTGGATCCCACGGTGACGTCGAGCGCCTCCGCCAGTAGCGCTCGGACGGCGTCGCCATCGGCCTTCACCAACATCTGTTCCGTACCATATTCGAGGTTGAGCGACCCGCCTGCCGCTATGGCGATGGCGCCGTAGAGCACCGCGAGCGGCTGGAGCGCAGTGCGCAAATCTACCGGTGTGGGAAGGGGGCGCGCCAACGCCAGGAGGGCTTCCACGAGCGGAATGGTGCGTTCGAGCTCCGTAGCGGCGGCGGACGCGTAGGGCGCGATCGCCGATCCCTCGGTTCCGGGGCGCAAGGAGCGGGAACGTACCACCTCGAGATTCAGCGCAAGACCGTTGAGCGGATTCTTCAGCTCATGGGCTGACCGGCCAGCCAGTCTCCCGAGTGCGGAGAGCCAGAGTGCCGAGGCGTCGCCTACCCCCTCACTCGCCAGCGTCCGGATCGTCGGGCGCAGCCTCCACCGTGACGCCTCCGGAAGTGCGGCGGCGCTGGACGGGCGCCTGCACCAAGCGCGTCACCGCGTCCGACGTACCGCCGATACGAAGCTGCTCGAAGAGAAAGCTGAACGTCTTGACGTACGCCGCGGCGAACTTCTCCTTCTCGGCCTCGGGAAGATCCCAGAGATCCCTCTTGAACGGCCCGAGCGCCTTCTTGCGGCTCTTGTAGTAGAACTGCTCGTCGGAGTCGCCCTTCTTGCGCTCATCCTTCGCGTTCTCGTCGAGCCACTGGTAGATGCGCGCGCGAAGCTCAGCAGGCATGTGCTCGAAGAGAATATTCTGGAAGTTCGTGGCAAGATGGATCTCCGCCGTCTCGATGCGCGGAAAGTTGTCGAACGCGCTCTCCGGCAGCGTCGATGCGCCGTGCTGCACCGCACCCGCCATTCCGAAATCATCGCGCGCGACTCTCGACAGTGCCTCGAGCGCCTCGAGATCGAGCTTCACGTCGGCGATGCCGCCGTCGGGGAGCACGACACCGCCATGCGATGTGCCCGTCTGCACGGAGATCTTGGAGAGACCGATCGCGCCGGGGATGCGCCTGTCGAGCGACGTCACGAAGCCGCTCATGAACGCGCGCAGCTCGGGGACGGTGCTGTTCTGCGTGCCGACCTCGCCGATCTCACCGCCGATCGAGATCGTCACGCCCTCGGGCTCGATCGAGCGCACGTACGCCGCGATCTCCGCGGCGGTCTCGTAGTTGAGCTCCTGCTGCGCGTCGAGCGTCGGGAGATGAATGTCGACGAGTGTCGAGGTGTCGACATCGATGTTGTAGAAGCCGGCGCTCACGGCTTCGAGCGCGAGCTGCTTCACGGCGGCGACCTCGCCCGTCGGATCGGCTGCGAACTTCTTCGCGTTCACCTGAAAGTGATCGCCCTGAATGAACACCGGGCCGCGGAAGCCTTCGCGCAGCGCGGCGGCGAGCATCACCGTCACGTACTCGGAGGGGCGCTGCGCGGTGTACGCGATCTCGGAACGGGCGATCTCGAGGATGAAGGCGCCTGCGTGCATGCGCACGGCGGTGCGAAAGATCGCACGCGCCGTATCGTACGACATGCCGCGCACGTTCATCGCAGGGACGGTGAAGCCCTTCACATCGCCGCGGCCGCGTGCAGCGTAGAGCTCGTGAATCGATGCGGGGCGCACGCCGACGGCCTGCGCCGTCTCCCAGATCATCCAGTTCGCGTGGTCCTTCGCTTGTCCCTCGCCGAAGACGGCCTGTCGCACGAGCGTGTCCATCTTCGCCGTGCGGAGCGCATCTTCATTGCGAACCGTGAGCCGTCCCTGCTGCACGTCGATGTCGTCGCCAAACGGGCTCGCCGACGTCGTTCCCTGAGCCTGCATTACTCCTCCGAAGTCGTCGTCTCCGACAGCCCGAGCCGGGGTGTCGGAAGATGCAGGAAAGTCGCCAACCCTGCGGCGCAGGGCAAGGGCGGCAGACTTCGTTTCACGCGATGTCGACCGACAGTCCATCGTATGCCGGGACGAGCCCCGGCGGCAGCGCGGCCTCGAGCTTCGCGTGGAAGTTGTCGTGCGTGAGGTGCGTGAGATACGTGCGCTCAGCGCCGACCACGCGCGCGGTCTCGATCGCCTCCGGGACGCTCATGTGGGTGGGATGCTCTTTCCAAAACAGCGCGTTGAGCACGAGCACCTTCACGCCGCGCAGCGCGTCGATCGCCGCTGGAGGGAGGAGCTTCGCATCGGTGATGTAGCCGAGCGCGCCGATGCGATAGCCGAAGACCGTCGTGTGCCCATGCGGCACCGCGATCGGCATCACGCGCTCCCCCGCGATCTCGACCGCGACCCCCGCGTCGAGCGTCGTGAGCTCGCCCTCGGGTTTCGTGGTGCCCGGAATCGGCCGCATTCGCTCGTCGAAGATGTACGCGAAGCGCTGCTGGAGCGTACGCACGGTCTCCGCCGGCCCGTACATCCGCAACGCCGACTTACTCCGCACCGAGAGCGCACGCACATCGTCGATGCCGTGGATGTGATCCGCGTGCTCGTGCGTGAACAGAATCGCATCCACCCGGTCGACGTGATTCGCAATCAGCTGCAGCCGCAGCTCCGGCGGCGTGTCGATGAGGATCCGCTTTCCCGCGTCGGTCTCGATAAGCGCGCCGCTCCGCGTTCGCTTGTCGTGCGGATCGTTGCTCGCGCACACCTCGCACCCGCATCCGATCTGCGGCACGCCAAAGCTCGTCCCCGTGCCGAGGAAGGTGAGCTTCACACCACCTCGACGCGGAGGAGATTGGTGGTCCCCGGCACGTCCCACGGCACGCCGGCCGTGACGAGGACGCGATCGCCCGGCTTCGCGAGCTGGCGCCGCTCGATGACCGTGCGCGCGTGCGCGAACATGTCCTCGTAGTTCGCGGCGCGCGGCACGAGCTCGGGGATCACGCCCCACACGAGCGCGAGTTGACGGTATGTGCGCTCAGTATCGGTCAGCACGAGAATCGGCACGCCCGGCCTGTGCGACGCGATGATGCGCGCGGTGAAGCCACTCTTCGTGAAGACGATCACGAGAGGCGCGCCGAGCGACTTCGCCGCGGCAGTCGTCGCCGCGGCGATCGCATCTTCGGTCGCGACGTGGCCATCGACATCCTCGGGCACCTCGAACATCGTGTGCGGAAGCGGACGCCGCTCGATCTCGAGGATGATGCGCGTCATCGCGCTCACCGCGAGCTGCGGATACGCCCCGGCCGCCGTCTCGGCGCTCAGCATCACCGCGTCCGTACCATCGAGAATCGCGTTCGCGACATCGCTCGCCTCGGCGCGTGTCGGGCGCGGGTTCGTCACCATCGACTCCAGCATCTGCGTGGCGGTGATCACGGGCCGACCGAGCGCGTTGCAGACGGCGATGATGCGCTTTTGCGCGATGGGGACTTCCTCGAAGGGGAGCTCGACGCCGAGGTCGCCGCGCGCGACCATCACGGCATCGGACGTCTCGACGATGCTTCCGATCGCCGCGAGCGCAGTGTCCTTCTCGATCTTCGCCACCACGAGCATTCCCGCAGGAATGAGCAGTCGCAGCGAGGAGATGTCCTCGGCGCGGCGCACGAAGCTCAAGGCGAGATAGTCCAGCTGCTGCTCGACGGCGAAGGTGATGTCGGCGCGATCCTTCTCGGTGATCGACGGCGCGGAGACCTGTACGCCGGGGAGATTGATCCCCTTGTGGCTGCGTAGCCGTCCGCCGTGCACGACGCGCGCGCACACCTTGGTGCCGACGACGTCGAGGACGACGAGGTCGATGAGCCCGTCGTCCATGAGGACGCGGTCGCCGACGTGGACGTCGTGCGCGAGCGCCTCGTAGGTCACCGGCACGTCCCCGGGCGCCTCGCTCTCCTCCGACGCGAGCACGATGTCGTCGCCGGCCTTGAGCTCGAGCGGCTCGGCGAGATCGCCAACGCGGATCCGCGGGCCCTGGAGATCGCCGAGGATCGCGACGGGGCGCGCGAGTGACGTCGCGAGCGAGCGCACGAGCGCGATCGTGGCCGCGTGCTCCGCATGCGTGCCGTGCGAGAAGTTGATGCGCGCGACATCGAGCCCGGACTGCATCAGCGACTTGATGACGACTTCCGACGAGGATGCGGGTCCGAGCGTGCAGACGATCTTCGTGCGTGGAATCGGCGAGGCCAAGATCAAGTCCGGAAGTGAGGGAATCGGCAGTTAACAATGCCGCCTTAACGACCCGGCGCCAGCGGCGTCTCATCCGCAGATCACAGAGGTCATTCACAAATCTAGCGGAGGATCGCCCTATGCCGACCGGACGTCGCCTCACCAGCCTTGCCACGATCATCGCCATGGGCGCGATCGTGGGCGCGCTTGCCTGCTCTTCCGACGCCGCCGTTGCCCCGGGAAACTCGGTTTCCGACAGCGAGATCGACCAGACCGTGGCCAGCGACGCGGGCGAGAGCTTTGCCGACAACGTGGCGCAGTATCAGGAGAACGAGAGCTTCGAGGAGAACATGATCGGCGGCGCATCGACGTTCATGGCGGGCCGGAGCGGTATCGGTGCGGGCATCAACTCGCGCACGGTCACGTGCGGCGGTCCGGATTCGAGCGGTTGGTACTCCTGCATCGCCTACACGAGCCGCGGGCTCACGATCACACGGCAGGTACGTTTCTGGAGCGGCGGCAGCTATGCGCTCGGTTGGGGAACGGGCTCGGTGATCGATTCGACCAACCACCGCTGGACGAAAACCGGCTCGTTCGAGAGCGCGGTGAAGCCCGGGAAGATGTTCTCCATCAACGTGTCGGCCGCTGCGTCGATGGTCGTGACGCACTCGACGCCGGCACTGCACACGTGGACCGGCGCGGCGAGCGTGCACGACAGCAGCACGTACGCGGTGAACCACGTCACGCGCGTCTTCGCCTACACGGCGGCTGATACGGCGGCAGCGCTCACCTTCACGATGCCGCGCTCCGCGAACCCGTACCCGGCGTCGGGCTCCATCTCGCGAAATCTCACGCTCCACGTGACGGCGGGCAGCTTCGACAAGACCGTGACGCGCTTCGCGAAGGTGACGTTCGACGGGTCGACCGTTGCGGTGCTGCAGGTCGGCGCGCTGACGTGCAGTCTCGATCTCGTGACGGGAGTGGTGTCGGGCTGCCACTAGCCTGCGCTTGGCCAAGCTCCGTGGTGCCCGCAGACGACAGGCAGACAACAGCTGGTGAAGTGACAAAAAACTGAAGACTGCATGGACAGCAAACGGACAACTGCTTTACTCGCTCGCAGTTGTCCGTTTGTTGTCCGTTACATCCGTTTTTGTCGCTCTTAAATGAGTTGTACTTCTACTCGCTGCGACGGCGACGCGGCGGGCGGGGCTCCTACGGTGTCGTTGCCGCAACGCCAAGCGTGCGGCGCTTGGATTCGAGGCCTGCGATCAGCGTGACGAAGGACTTCTCGAAGCTCGCGAGGCCTTCGCGCAGGAGGGTGTCGGTGATCGCGCCGAGCGGGATGCCGAACTTCTCGAGCTTCGCGATGAGCGCGCGCTCGCCTTCGATGTTCGTGTCGACCGTGCGCTTCGTCTCGCCGTGATCGGCGAAGGCGGTGATCGTCGCCGGCGGCATCGTGTTCACCGTATCCGGCCCGATGAGATCTTCGACGTAAATCACGTCGCGATAGGCGGGATTCTTCGCACTCGTGCTCGCCCAGAGCGGGCGCTGCACGCGCGCGCCGCGCGTGGCGAGCGCTTCCCATCGCTCGCCCGAGAACTTCTCTGTAAACAGCGCGTAGGCGATCTTCGCATTGGCGACGGCTACGCGTCCGCGGAACGTGTTCGCTTCATCCGCCTTCGCGGGATTTGCGGCGACGATCGCATCCAGGCGCTTCTCCGCCTCCGTGTCGACGCGGCTCACGAAGAACGACGCGACCGACGCGATCGTGGTGAGCGCGAGCCCGCGCTTCGCGCGCTCCTCGAGCGCCGAGATGTACGATTCGATCACCGCTGCGTAGGCGTTGACGGAAAAGAGGAGCGTGATGTTGACGTTGATCCCATCGGCGAGGAGTCGGCGCGCCGCGTCCGCGCCCTCGGCGGTGCCCGGCACCTTGATCATCACGTTGGGACGCTCGACGACGGCCCACAGCCTGCGCGCCTCGGCGATCGTGTGCTCGACGCTGTGCGCGGCGCCCGGTGACACTTCGATCGACACATAGCCATCGATACCTTTGCTCTTCTCGTGCACCGTGCGGAAGATGTCGCAGGCGGCTCGGACATCATCGGTCTCGACGAGCTCGAACAGCTCCCACGCGCTGAGATCCGGCGACGCGCCCGCGAGCTGCGAGTCGTAGGCATGGCCCTCAGCGAGCGCCTTCTCGAAGATCGTCGGATTCGACGTCATCCCCGTGAGCGAGTCGCGATCCATGCGGCGCGCCAGCTCGCCGCTGCGGAGCAGCGAGCGATCGATGAAGTCGAGCCAGATGGACTGACCCGCGTCGTGGAGCTGCCGTAGACGATCCATGCTCGCGCCGGGAGAAGAGGAAGAAGGAAAGATAGCGCGGGCTCCGCAGAATCGACTAGGCGCGGCCCAGCGGCCGGAAGGTGGCGACGGAGTCGGCCGGCTCGAGGAAGGGCTCGCGTCCATCGCAGGCGAGCCAAGCGTGGGCCTCGAGCGCTCCGGCTTCGGTACGTCGCACGCCGATGACGACGCGCGCGTCGTGCCCAGCGCGGCGGAGGAGATAGGCGAGCACGGCAGCGCGGCGCAGGCAGCTGTGGCGCCAGATCCAGAAGCCGCGATGCAGAATGCGGTCAACGTGATGAGCTAGCCGTGCGGGTGCGACGCTTTCACCGCGCGCACGCGTGCGCGCGATCCAGGAAAACGATTTGTTGGCGGGAAAGAGCTCGAGCGCGCACGGCACTGCCACGCAGGCGGTCACGATCTCGACCTTCGTGCGCAGTCGCACGCTAGCGAGCGCTCATGTCGCTCACGGCATGCGGCCGCGGCACGTCACTTCGTGGTGTACGTCGGGACCTTCGCGTCGGCCGACACGTTGAAGTGAATCCACATACCGCTCGGCGCGTGCCCGGGGACGCCGCACGCGATCACGTAGTCGCCCGGTGTCGTCGCCTTGAAGGTCGTCTGATCGGTCTTGTCGGTCGCCAGGCCGGCGGTGACGTCGTTCGTGTAGGCGCGCGCGATGGCGGGCACCTGTGGCTGCGCGGGGAACGGAAGCTTGTCGGGGAGGATGATGGCCGAGTGCGGAATGGCGTCTTCGTTTTTGAACATCCAGGAGACGGTCCAGCCCGTGGGGACGGTGATCGTCGCGGAGCCGTTGGAGTTTCCGTTGAAGTTCATGCCGCCGTTCACAGAGCCGTGCGCGGCGAACAGCTTGAGCGCGATCGTCTTTGCAGCGGGATCGTAGGAGAGGAATTCGTTGACCTTCACCTCGGGCGCGGCAGCGGGAGCTGCCGAGGCCGGTGCGGGTTTGGCGCGAGGTGCGGCCGTCTTCGAGGCGTTGACGTGCTTCTTCGGCGTGACGGCGCCCGAGCCCTGTGCGCCGACCGCCGTGCTGACGAGAAGTGCCGCGCCGATCGCTGTCGCTCGAATAGCCTGCATGTCTGCTCCGCCGGAAAGTGAGTGGTCCCCTGAATATAGGGATACCCGGCGGAGCGCGAAACGATCGTGCATAGCCGAGCATCAACGCTTGTGTTCCGGCGCGACTACTCGGGTCTTACGCGCTTGAGCGAGTCGAGCGAGGCCGTGAGCGAGTCCATGTGCTTCTTGCGCGCATCGATCTCGGCGTGGATGGCGCGCAGCTCTTCGAGGAACTGCACGTTGTTTGCGGCGGGCGCGGCGGCGGGCGGCGGCGGCGTGACAGCGGTCGGTGGCGGGGGCGACTGAATTGCTGGCTGCACGGAGGCCTGCGTCGGTGCGCTCGGCGGCGCGGTTACCGGCGACGGCAGCGTGGTGGCGGCCTGCACTATGGTCTGCGTCACGGGCGGCTGCGCGGGCGGAGCCGTACGCACGTGCTCGGCGACGGAAATCGTGCGGCGCACGGCGCGCGGCGGCTCTCGCTTCGCGGGCTGCGTTGCCCGGGCGACGTGCGTGGGCATCGGTGAGAGACGCGGTGCGTTCGACGGCGGAGGCGCCACCGCGCCGCCGTCCTCGTGCTGCGGCGCGCTGTCGACGTGCGCGACGGTGGCGACGGGCACGGAGTCGGTGCCGCGAGGCGGCCGCACGATTGGCGTCGTGTCACGCACGCGTGCGACCAGCGCTGCGGCGAGGGTGATCACGGTATCCGTGCGCGATGCGACTGCCGGCATGCCGCGCTCCATTCCGCGCACGGTGAGCGCGCTCGTGAGCACCGCCACGAGCACGCTGCTCGTGAGCATGAGTCCCGCGATGAGCCAGCGATCGGCGGTCGCGAGTCCGGCGCGCTGCGTCGGAGGATTGCGCGGACCGGTCATTCCTTCGTGCGACGCACGCCGCGCGATCCATGCGTTGGGGCGCGCGGAGGTGATCTCATCGCGACGCGTTTCGAGCTCCATAGGTGCTGTTCCCGATCCTCGCGGCTCCGTCACCTCGCTGGTCGCGCGCACCGCGTGTTTGAGCTCCTGCGTCGTGCCCGTGCGAACGGGCGTGCGCGGTACGCTGCGATCGCGGCGCGCGCCCTGTCGCGCGACGATGTACGCGCGCGGCAATGCCACCTTCCGCTGCAGGGCACGGCGCGGCGCAGTGCGGGAGGTCGGCTGCATGAATGGTCCCGCGGCTCCTTCCGGATGCATCGCCAGCGCAGCAGGGAGCGCCGCGAGGAAATCGTTCCAGGTGACGTCGGGGAGATTGCGATCGGCGGCGGGCGCGAGAGACACCTCCACGCGCACCCCGGCGTCGACGATCTCGCTCAGCGCGCGCGGCGGCTCGTGCGCGACTACCGCCGCGCGCGAATCCTGCGCGCTCGTGCCGCCCACCGCACCGGCGCACGCGCATCCGAGATGCGGCGCGAAGTCGATGAGCGTGTTGCCGCGCGTCATCGTCTGGCTCGCGAGCGTCGCGAGCGCGTCGCCCGCGTGGACATCGACGAGCGTGCGCTTCGGCCATTGCGCGCCGAGCCATTGGCGCGAGGGGACGCCACCAGGGATCGAGTAGAAACGCCGGCGATCGTGCGCGGCGTGCGTGCCGAGATCGGGACGCTGCGCTGCGGGCAGGATGCCGCGCTTCGCGAGATTGGCCAGCAGCTCGTGCGGCGAGAGCCGCTCGTCGATGATCGCGTCATCGGCGCCCGGGCAGTCTCCGATGTAGGTGATGCGCAGCGAGTCGTCGGGGAAGAGCGCGCGCAGATAGCGCGCGACGGCGACGGGTGGGGAGACCATCGGCACGATGAACCGACGCAGCTCCGCCGAGCCGCGCAGCTGCTCCGCCACCAGCGGACAGGCGCAGAAAATTGCGGGACCGGTGCGGCTCTCGAGCTGTTCGAGGCAGCCGGATGCGATCAGCTCATCGCCCCACGTCGCGGGAAAGACCTCGGCGAAGCCGCCGGCAAAGCAGGCGTTTGCGAGCTGTGTTGGCGTTGAAGGGAGTGCGACGAGCAGAGCGTCGGCGCCCAGGATTGCCACGGAGCGCGAGGTCGGTTCGGCTACGGCTTCTTGGTCGGACATGAGGGCCCTGGTCGACACGCTCCGGTCTTTCGGATGCGTTCATCATCGACGAATGGCCGTCACGCCACGTTACGAAAATCTCACCCTTCCGGCTGCGGCTCCGCGAACCAGCGGAAGAACAGCACGGAGATGATCGCGAGCACGTACGTCCCACCCAGGGTCAGCAGCAGTCCTCCCGCGACTTGCTGGTCCTCGAGCGCCGACAGCCCGGTCACGCGCGGGGCCAGCTCGAAGATGGAGTAGGCCGGGAATTCCGCCAGCAGCAGCCACATTGACAGGTAGAGGTGCGCCTGAGTTCCCGCGAACAAGTACAACATCCGCATCGGCGGTCCGAAGTGCACGCGGAGCGGCACGTCGATCACGACGGGCCACCAGAATGTCAGTCCCGAGAGGAACCACGCGAGGTCGAGCACGAAGGCACCGACCTGGGTGCGCATCAGCGTGTCGACGACCCCTGGCGCGTGCGTCGCCAGCATCACGATCGTGAACGCGAGCATCGCGAACAAAGGAGTCGTGACGGCGACGATGATCTTCGCGACGAGGCCATCGCGCGCAAGGATCGCGCGGATGCGATCACCATCAATGCCGCGGAGAAGCAGCGGTGGCGCAACCATCGCGAGCGCGAGGAACTGCGTCGCGTGCACGCTCGCGAGATAGCCGGCGCCGAGCGGGCCGCCTGGCCAGTCGAGCGACATCCAGACGAGCACGACGCCGATCCACCCGCCAGCACGCCGCGCGGAGCTCACCGCGTACGCATGCGACGGCGCGTTCGCCAGTGGCTTCGACCAGCGAGAGAACAGATACCCGAGCGCCAATACCGCGAGCCACACGCCCGGATACGCCTGCCAACTCCATCGCCACGGAATGCCGCGGGCCGAGCACCACCACTGCACCGTCATGCGCTTACTTCACCTGCACGAGAAGCGGAAGATCGTGCGCCCAGTCCGCCTGGCGCGTGCCGAACGGATACACGACGTGAGCGCTGTCGTCGCGCGTGAAGGCGATCACCTGTGCCGCGTGTCCAACCTCGTACGCACCGGCAGAGTCTTTGGCACCGGCAATCGCGGGCGCGACATTGACGAGCTTCTCGATCGTCTTCACCTGCTCGGGTGTTCCCCGCAGCCCAACGAACGACTGATCGAAGTTGTCGAGCCATGCCCGAAGCTTCGCGGGGGTATCGCGCGCGGGATCCGTCGTGACGAACACGACGCGAACCTTTCCGGTGACCTCGTACGGAAGCCCGCGCAGCACCGTCGCGATGTTCGTGAGATGCACGGGGCACACGTCGGGGCAATTGAGATAGCCGAAGAAGAGCAGCGTGACCGTGTCGTCGGTGCGCGCGCGAAAATCGAAGGGCTGCCCGTGCGTGTCGGTGAGCGTGAAACTCGGACGCGGAATCGGAGGGGAGAGCATCGCGCCACGATAGGCGCGCTCGCTGCTCTCGGCGCTGATGCCGCAACCGGCGAGCACGAGTAGCGCCGGGAGGAGAAGTCGTGCGCAGGTGTGGAGAAATCGCGGAGAGTTGTTCACCCGTCAAAGATAACGCGCGTCGCCGTTCGAGACCGTCACGCGTCAGTAGGCCGAGGGGCGCGGCTGACTCATCAGGTCGAGGAGCAGATCATCGGCGAGCGATCGCCAGTTTTCCGGATACTTCCAGAATCGCCGGCAGATCGACTGGCTGTCGAAGATCAGGCAGCGGAGTGCCATCGCCCCAGGGACATCGTGCGCGTGCGACTCGGTGATCTTCCAGACGGTGCCGCTCTCATCTCGAACGATGCGCGAGTGAATAACATGTGAACCGACCAACTTGACTCCACGAGGCGCTCGCTCTCGCCCTTCACGCGCACGATCATCGACCCGTGCGGCGCGTGTCTTCGTGAAGAGAGGCATATAGCAAGAACGGTGCGACGATGTGGATCAGGTCACCGATGTGTCGCTCTTTTCGTAATACTCATTTATACATGCGGTGACGATCTCGGCGAGCCGCGCGGACGTTTTGGTGGCGAGCGCACGTGGAATGGATATCCAGATCTGTTTGACATCCATCAGCACGTGCTCGGCATGGATGCGCTGCAGACGCGCCTTCGCGCATGCGATGCGTAGTGACTTGCGAAGATCATCGTCGATCACGTTCTCACGGGAGTCGTGCTGCTCACCTTCGCAGAGCGACCGCTCGATCGCTTCGCGAAGCTCCTCGAGATCATCCGAGGCGAGATGCCAAGTGGCGCTGTCGGAATGTCCGGAGCTCTTCCCCGCGGACGAGGCGCTCGCGGACGTATCGAGTTTGAGTCGAGGTCCGCTGCCCGACTTGGATCGTGCCATTTGAGAGTTAGTTGGAGAGCAGTGCGTAGTCGTCGCGAGTCGCCCGATAGCACCCGCACGACGCTCCTTCGAGTCCGGCGCGATCCGTGACGGTAATGTTTCCGCGCGAGTAGCGGATGTATCCCGCCTCCTGCAGAACGCCGGCGGCGAGGGTGACCGCCGGCCGATGCACACCAAGCATGTACGAGAGAAATTCCTGCGTCAGCTTGAACTGGTCGCCATCGACACGATCGTGCGTGATCAACAGCCAGCGCGCGCATCGTTCCTCGAGCGAATGCAGCCGGTTGCACGCCACGGACTGCGCGACCTGGTTGAAGAGCGCCATTCCAAATCGGAGGAAGATGCGCTCCATGTGCTCGCTCTCACCGACCACTTCGCGGAAAGCCGCGGACGTGATTCGATAGGCGAGCCCCTCGACCTGCACGAGCGCCGTCGTCGGCTCTGAAGACGCGCGCAGCAGCACCGGCAAACCGGCGAAGCCCTCGAGACCGATGGTGCCGACTTCGACGGAGCCGCCATCGATCGAGTGGATCATCGAGACGCATCCAGTCGTCGGGAAATACACATACTCGATCGTGGCTCCCGCCTCGTACAGAATCTCGCCCATCGTCAGCTTGACGGATTCGAGCTCGGCCGAAATCAGTGCGAGATCATCGGGCGAGAGCGCTGCGAGCAACAAGTTGTGGGTTGCCGGCCGCGCCACTTGCAGCGGGGCCTTCGTGTTGATGGCCATTGGTCACTCCCGATACATGCCGAATGGGAACACCCACATCACGGCATGAGGGAGGAAGCGGCGAAGCCGCGAACCCCGGTGTCGATAGATGAATGCGTGGGATGCGCCATCACCACGATTCGTTCAAATCCTCGTTCCGAACTGTAGCACATTATACATAGGGCAAATGTGTATCGATCGATCCTGTGGGCACTTAGCCCCCTGTGGACGGGGCTGCCTCCGAATTAGAACCGAAACCCGGACAAGTTAGTACAGGAAGCGACGGATACCGCATGAATGCAGGGTCCACATCGGCGAGCAGACACCGATAGAAACGCGAACCCCGTTTGCTCTCGATCACATGCACGTTGACGCAGCGCACGCACAATCCAACGTGCATGTGATCATCTGTTTGCTCATCGGGCGGCGACATTTCCCTCCCCTTCGATCAGGATGCGCGCAGCCGCCACCGCATCCGCGCTTCCAGCCACCGCGAGTACATCCTCGGCGCGCAAAATGTCACGCCCTCTCGGCACCAACACCTGCTCACCGTCGCGCACGATCGCGAGCACGGTCGCTCCAGTGCGTCCCCGAAGGTTGAGATCCGAGAGCGAGCGGTCGATCGCCCGGCTGTCGCGAGTCACTTGCAGCGCGACCGGCGTGCCCAGCCCCGGGAGCGCGAGATCGATCTTCTCCATCGCGAGACGCACGGCATCGGGCGCCTTGTCGACCATCATCTGCTGCCCGAGCATCGCGACGATCGCCTCGGCGCCCGCGCGCGTATGACCGTGCAGCGACTGCGCGCTGCGCCAGAACGCGATGCCGAGGACGAGCGCGACGACCGCGAGCGTCAACAGGCCGGGAGCAGCGGTGATGAACGGCTGCGTGATTGCGAGGAGCGGGATGATGACGGCGAGCATGATCGCGATCTGCAGCGTGACCATGAGCGCACTGCGGGGGGCAGCGGCGAAGTCGACGCGCCCCGCTTTCACGGTGGGCATCGCGCGCACCGCGAGCGCGAAGCCGAGTTGCCGCGCCGTGCGCGCGATGCCGACGAGCGGGAGCGCCGCGAGCGCGAGCGCGCCTATGGTGACGACGGTCGGAATCGCCGACTCCGTGATCCCGATCCACGACTGCAGGAGCGGGCCGATGCGGCCGATCTCGGCCGTCGCGCCGATCACGATCGCGAGTAGTAGCGCCGCGTCGACGAAGAGCAGTTGACCCAGGCGTCTCGCGCGTGACCGCTCCTTCACATCGCCCGGATCCTTGCGCATCTGCTCGACCCACGTGCCGTAGAGCGAAGAGAACATCTGCACGCGCGCGGGAAGCTTGCGATCGAGAAAGAGCGTCACGGGCGATGCCGCGCGGATGAGCCACGGCGTTGTGACCGTCGTGAGCGCGGATACCGCGACCGCAACCGGATAGAGGAACGAGCGCGTTGCGCCGTTCGCGAGCCCGATCGCGGCGATGATGAAGGAGAACTCGCCGACCTGCGCCATCGCCATGCCGCTCTGCACCGCGAGCCCGAGTCCGTTGCCGGTGAGGAAGGTGCTCACCGACACTGCGATCACCTTGCCGACGATCACGACGGCGAAGAGCACGAGCACGGCACCCCAGTGCTGCACGACGACCGCGGGATCGATCAGCATGCCGACGGAGACGAAAAAGATCGCGACGAACATGTCGCGCACCGGATGCACGAGATGCTCGACGATCTTCCCCTCCCCCGACTCGGAGACCAGCGAGCCCGCGATGAACGCGCCGAGCGCGACGGAGTAGCCGAAGGAGAGCGCGAGATACGCGCAGGCGAAGCAGACGCCGATCGCAGCGACGAGCGTCGTCTCATCGCTGCCGAGCTTGATGACGAGGCGCAGGAAGCGCGGGATCAGCAGCAGACCGATCGAAAGAAACGCGACGAGGAAGGTCGCGAGCCGCACGACGGTGACGCCGACGTCCATCGGCGAGAGTCCACCGCCCGCCGCGACCGCGGTGAGAATCGCCACGAGCAGAATCGCGACGAGGTCCTCGCAGATGAGAATTCCGAAGACGATCTCGGTGATGCGGCCCTTGATCCCCTGTTCGACGAACGCCTTGCTGACGATGGTCGTGCTCGAGATGGCGACGATACCGGCGGTGAAGACACTCTCGATCGTCGTCCAGCCGAGGAGATGGCCGACGAGAAAGCCGATGCCCATCATGAGGCTCGTCTCGCCGAGCGCGGCAAGCCCGGAGGTGACGCCGATCTGGAGCACGCGGCCGATGCTGAACTCGAGACCGAGCGCGAACATCAGGAGGATGACGCCAAGCTCGGAGAGCGTCTGGACGATTGCGGGATCGGCCTCGAGCGGCAGCGGCATGTTCGGGCCCACGAGCAGCCCCGCGATCAGATAGCCGAAGACGACCGGCTGCTTGAGGCGATGGAAGATGACCGTCGTGAGGGCCGCGACGCCGAGGACCAGTGCGAGTGTCTGCAGGAACACGGCGGACGAGTGCATCGCCAAAGCTAGCCTGGCTGTCTATCTCCAAGCTTGCGGCCCTGCGCTTGCTCGTCGCGCAACACGAGGCACGTGCTCGTCGCGTGCACGACGAGGCGGTCGCGCTCATCGGTCACGCGGCATTCGACGAGTCCCGTGGTCTTGCCGCGATGCAGGACGTGCCCGGCGGCGGTGAGCGTCGCGCGCCAGACTGGCCGAAGGAAGCTCACCTTGATCTCGAGCGTCGCGAACGTCTCGCCGACGGCGAGCGTCGTCGCGAAGGCGAAGCCCATCGCCGTGTCGGCGACGGCGGCCAGCACGCCGCCGTGTAGCGTCCCCATCACGTTGCCGTGGCGATCGGGATCGGCGTTCAACGTGAACGTCGCGGTACCCTCGCCGAAGGTGCCGAACTCCATGCCGAGCGTCTTGCCGAGCGTGGGGAGCTCGATCTCGCCGCTGGCGATGCGATCGATGAAGCTCTCGATCGGAGTCGGCTCGCTCATACGCTCGCGATCCCCACGTAGTTCTCGGCGAGGCTCGCCGCTGCCGCGCGCGAGGAAGACACCCAGCGCAGTTGCGCGAGCTGGAGCTTTCGCTGGAAGGGATCGTCGGTGGGAAAGCGGTGGAGCATCGTCGTCATCCAGTACGAGAAGTGCTGCGCGCGCCAGACGCGGCGAAGACAGGTCTCGGAGTACGACGCGAGCGCAGAGGGAGAGCCCGTGCGGTAGAAGGCGTCGAACGCGCTCGAGAGGATCCGCACGTCCGCTACTGCGAGATTGAGCCCCTTCGCGCCCGTGGCGGGGACGATGTGCGCTGCGTCGCCCGCGAGAAAGAGGCGGCCGTACTGCATCGGCTCCGTGACCACGCCACCCATCCACGCGATTGCCCGCTCGACGATCGGCCCTTCGGTGAGCGTGAAGCCGTCATCGGTGGCCAGACGCAGATGGAGCTCTTCCCAGATGCGGTCATCGGGCCAGTCGTCGATCGTGTCGCCGCGATCGCATTGCACATAGAGTCGCGTGAGCGTCGGCGAGCGCATGCTGTGCAGCGCGAAGCCGCGGTCGTGCGACGCGTAGATGAGCTCCTCGGCCGAGGGCGCTACATTCGCGAGAATGCCGACCCAGCCGAACGGATACTCGCGCTCATAGCGCGTGAGATGATCGGCCGGGATCGATTCGCGCGAAACGCCGTGGAAGCCATCGCACCCTGCGATGAAGTCGCACTCGAGCTCGACCGGCTCGCCGGCGATGGTGTAGCGCAACTTTGGCGCGCTCGAGCTCAGGTCGTGCGCGCTCACATCGTCGACTTCGAAGTGCAGGCGCGCGCCGCCCGCGATGCGCGCAGCGATGAGATCCTTCACGACCTCCTGCTGCCCGTACACGGTGATCGTGCTGCCGCCGGTGAGCTCGTCGAAGGCGATGCGATGATCGTGGCCCTCGAAGCGCAGCGAGATCCCGCGGTGGACGAGCCCCTCGCGATCCATGCGCTCGCCGATCCCCGTGTCGCGCATCAGCTGGACCGTTCCCTGCTCGAGGACGCCGGCGCGCACGCGCTTCTCGATGTACTCGCGGCTGCGGCGCTCGACGATCACCGAGTCGATTCCCGCGCGCGCGAGCAGGTGTGAGAGCATGAGCCCCGCGGGCCCCGCGCCGATGATGCCGACCTGCGTTCGTTCCTTCATCCGCTATCTCGCGCGCGTCGTCGAGTTGATCTCGGCCAGCACCCCGGCCACGACTCGAAACGCGGCATTTGCGGCCGGCACGCCGCAGTAGATGGCCTGCTGCAGCACGATCTCCTTCACATCGTTCGCGGAGATATCGCCGGAGGCGAGCGCCGCGCGGACGTGCATCGCGAGCTCCTCGTGCTGATTCAGCGCGACCAGCGTTCCGATCACGAGCACGCGGCGCGCGCGCGTGTCGAGCCCCGGCCGCGTCCAGATCTCGCCCCAGGCGTAGCGCGTGATGAGGCTCTGAAAGTCCTCGGTGAGCTGAGTGGTCGATGCGATGGCGCGATCGACGTGCGCGTCGCCAAGGACCTCGCGACGCCTGGCCATGCCGGCGGCGTGCGGATCGTCGGGCTGCTCGCTGGTAGTCATGAGATCCTCGATGCGTGTGGCCTACTCGCCATCGCGATACTGCTCGTGTGCGGCGATCGCGTCCGCGATGAAAGTTGAAGTTGCGCCAAGATAGCTCCCGGGCTCGAGGAGTCGCGCGATCTCCTCGTGGCTCAGGTGCTTCGACACTTCGGGCGTCTCCGCGAGAACCTCGCCGAGCGGACGATGCTCGGCGATCGCGCGCCTGCTCGCGTCGCCGATGGTTTGATGCGCGTTAAACCGTCCTAGGCGTGTCGCGAGCGCCATCGAGATCGCTTCCGCGAGCGAGATCCCCTGCGTGATGTCGACGTTGGCGCGCATGCGCTCGGTGTCAACCTCGAGCCCGGCGAGCATCTCGGCGATGTGCCGCGCTGCACCGCCCGCGAGATGCACGATCTGAGGCAGCGTCTCCCACTCCGCCTGCCATCCGCCGAGCGCGCGCTCGTGCTCGCTCGGCATCGCGGCGAGCATCGTCGCGACGAGTCCAGGCACGCGGATCGATGCCGCGAGCACGACCGACGCGCCGACGGGGTTCCGCTTCTGCGGCATCGCCGAGGAGCCGCCCTTTCCGTCTTCCGCCGATTCGAAGGCCTCGGCGACCTCGGTCTGCGACAACAGCGAGACGTCGCGCGCGATCTTTCCCATCGTCCCGACGGCGACGCCGAGCGCGCACGCGAGATCGGCGAAGCGATCTCGGTGTGCGTGCCACGGGAGATCACTTTGTCGCAGTGCAAGCTCGTTCGCGAGCGTCGAGGTAAGCTCGAGCCCGCGATCGCCGTACGATGCGAGCGTGCCCGAGGCGCCGCCGAACTGGAGAAACATCGCGTCGTCGAGGGCGAACTCGACCCGCTCGTGCACTCGGTCGAGTGCCGCAAGCCAACCGGCAGCCTTGAGGCCGAAGGTGATCGGGGTTGCGTGCTGAAGCCAGGTGCGGCCCGCCATCACAGTCGTCGCGTGTCGCTCCGCGAGCGCCGCCGCAGCCTCGGCCGCGCGCGCGATCGAGTCCGCGACGATCTGTACGGCTGCGCGCAGTTGCAACACCGTCGCGTTGTCGATGATGTCCTGACTCGTCGCGCCCCAGTGCACATAGCGCGCGGCCTCGGCGTCGAGTCGAGTGACGCGGGAGGTGAGCTCCTTCACCAGCGGGATCGCGAGATTTCCCGCCTTTGCCGCTGCGGCTGCGAGCTCCTCGAGATCGTACTCGTCCTCGTTCGTTCCTTCCGCGATGGCATCCGCGGCGCTCTCAGGGATGATGCCGAGCGCGGCTTGCGCGCGTGCGAGCGAGGCCTCGACGAAGAGCATCGCTTCGACGTGCGCGCCGTCGCTCAGATGCTCATCGACCGCGGGGTCACCCACGAGTGCATCGTAGATCATCGCGCGCGCTCAGACATCGAAGAACACGGTTTCATTGTCGCCCTGGAGAACGAGATCGAAGTCGTACGTGTCGTCGCCGCGCGCGCGGGCAATCAGCGTTGCGCGGCGCTCGGCGGAAACGAGTTGCAGGATCGCGTCATCCGGCGTAGAGGGCTCGTCGCCGAAATACACGCGCGTGACGAGGCGAGTGAGGATGCCGCGCGCGAGGATGCCGAGCAGCAGGTGGGGTGCCTGGAGCGCGCCATCGATGCCGGGCACGCGACCCGGCATCACCGTCTCGATCGCGAAGCGTCCGCCATCGTCTGTCGGCGCGCGACCGTAGCCCGTGAAATTCGGATCGAGCGGCTTCGACTGATGGTCGTCGGGATGCGAATACTTCCCGGCGGCATTGGCCTGCCAGATCTCGACGAGCGCATCGGGGATCGGTGCACCGTCGCCGTCGCGCACCGTCCCTTCTATGGTGATGTGCCGGCCGATTGCATTCTCGGTGGCGATGCGTGCGCAGCCCTCCACGCTGAGGCAGATCGCGAAGAAGGGTCCCACCGTCTGAAAGGGAGTCAGCTCAGCCATGTGGAGCTTCCATCGGTGTGGCGTGGCGGCCGCGAAGGACGATGTCGAAGCGATAGCCGAGCGCGCGCTCGGGCTGCGTGAGCGAGAGCTCGAAGTTGGCGACCAACCGTTCGCGGCCGCGCGGGTCGGGCACGCTATTGTAGATCGGATCGAGCGCGAGCAGCGGATCGCCGGGAAAGTACATCTGCGTGACGAGGCGCGTGAGGAAGCTCGGACCCCACAGCGAAAAGTGGATGTGCGCGGGGCGCCACGCGTTGGAGTGGTTGAGCCACGGGTATGCGCCCGGCTTGATCGTGAGGAAGCGATAGCGTCCCTCGCCATCCGTCATCGCGCGGCCTGCACCGGTGAAGTTCGGATCGAGGGGCGCATTGTGTCTGTCGACGCGGTGCGCGTAGCGGCCCGCCGCATTCGCCTGCCAGAGCTCGACGAGCGAGTCGCGCACGGGGCGCCCGTCCTCATCGATGACGCGCCCCTCGACTACGATGCGCTCGCCGATCGGCTCCGCGTGTCCACGATTCGTAAGGTCGTGATCTGCGGCCGTGACCGAGGCGTGCCCATACACGGGTCCCGTGAGCTCCGAGAGCGTCTGCGGCACGATGACCAGCGGCTGCCGAGGGTGGCGGAGCGCCGTGCCACGATAGCCCGCGAAGTCGCGCGGTGGGTGTACGTCGTCGCCGGGGCGGCGATAGGTGGCGCCGGGCATCAGTGCACTCGGGGAAAGCAGTCGGTGAAAGATGACCTGCGTACGATGCTTCCGCACCGTGCGCGCGGCAACTCGCGCGGTTGCCGGGCGCCGTTGCGATGCACAGCTTCGTGACAGGCGAGGCTCGACCTCAACCAGAGGATCACACATGCACAAAGATGCGCGCGCGCGATTCGTGGACCTGAGCCATGTGATCGAGAGCGGGATGGTCACGTACAAGGGGCTTCCAGCGCCGGTGATCGGGGACCATCTCACACGCGAGGCGTCGCGCAGCATCTACGGGCCCGACACCGAGTTTCAGATCGGACGGATCGAGATGGTCTCGAACACGGGGACCTACCTCGACACGCCCTTCCATAGATATGCGGACGGCATCGATCTGAGCGGTCTCACGCTCGAATCGGTGTCGAACCTTCGGGGTGTAGTGATCCGCGTGGCGCGATCGAGCGAGCGAGCGATCGGTCGCTCACAGTTCGGAGCAGTCGAGGTGCGCGGCCGCGCGGTGCTCGTGCACACCGGGTGGGATGCGCACTGGCGTACCGAGCAGTACTTCACCGGATTCCCCTATCTCACCGAGCGGGCCGCCCTCTATCTGCGCGATGCGGGTGCCGCACTCGTCGGCATCGACTCGCACAACATCGACAGCACGGAAAATGGCACGCGCCCCGTGCATACGACGCTGCTCAAGGCGAACATACCGATCATCGAGCACATGACGAACCTCGGCGCGCTGCCACTGGACGGCTTTCGCTTCTCCGCCGTGCCGCCGAAGATCCTGGGGATGGGCACGTTTCCCGTACGCGCACACGCGAGACTCGACGGCTGACGTGGTTGTAGGTTTGGCGCGGGTGATGCAATTTTGGGAATGATCGAAACCTTCCTGATGGAACGCATGCAGTCGACGTACGAGAATGTCGTCGACTTCGACCTGAGCGAGTCCGGTGTCCGCCCCGTGACGCTCAGAGAGATGGTGAAATACGGCTTCGACCTCGACGCGCTCATGGACTCCCCGCTCGGCTACAGCCAGTCGAACGGTACGATCGAGCTTCGCGAACGCATCTCGGCGCTCTATCCTGGCTCGACGATCAACCACGTCGAGGTCACCAACGGGACGTCGGAGGCGAACTACATCCTCGCGCTGACGCTCATTCGCGCCGGCGATGTCGTCGCGCTTCAGATCCCGAACTATCTCCAGCTTTGGGGCGTCCCGCGCAGTCTCGGCGCGACGGTCGAGCGATTCGAGCTCGAGCGCGTGGATGGCACGTGGGAGATCGACTGGGAGGCGTTCGAGAAGGCGGTGACGCCGAAGACGCGCTTCGTCTACATCACGAATCCGAACAACCCGACGGGCTCGGTGCTTTCGCGAACGGCGATGGAGCGAATCGTCAAGCGCATCGACGAGGTGGGCGCGTATCTCATTGCGGACGAGGTGTATCAGGGCGCCGAGGTCGAGGGCGAGCGCACACCAAGCTTCTGGGGGATGAGCGATCGCGTCATCGTGACGAGCGGACTGTCCAAGGCGTACGGCATCCCCGGCGTGCGGATCGGCTGGATGGTCGGGCCGCCGGAGATCATCGCGTCCTGCTGGACGCAGCACGATTACATCACGATCTGTCCGAACAAAATCTCGGATCACATCGCGCGTGTCGCGGTGTCGCCGGATGTCCGCACGTCGCTCTACGCTCGCACACGTGCGGTGCTGCGCGAGAATCTGCCGATTCTGAGGGAGTGGGCGGACGAGATGGGCGACTTCTTCGAGTACACGCCGCCGACGGCGGGTGCGATCGTGTTCATGAAGTACAACTCGGATGCGAAGAGCATCCCGACGGCCGAGCGAATTCTGAAGGAACAGTCGACGCTCATCGTGCCGGGACTGCAGTGCGGGCTGGAGGGGTACATGCGCGTCTGGCTCGGGTCGAAGCCGGAGTATCTGCGCGGCGGTCTCGCGAGACTGCGCACAGGGCTCGCGCCGTTGGTTAATGTCGGCGTTTAGCCGGCGCGCGTAGTGTCCGCGTCGCTGCCGCAGCCGATCGTCGTCAACGCGGATGAATGCGAGCGCGCGGTGCTCGTGCCAGAGCTCATCGAGGAGATCGCGAGCGGCTTCGTCGCGTATACGGCCGGACGCGTGGTCGTTCCGCCCGTCGGACATCTCGGCTTCACGGAGCCGGCGGGCGACGTGCACATCAAGTACGGCTACGTGAAGGGCGGCGACGTCTTCGTCATCAAGGTGGCGGCGGGCTTTCCGCAGAACTCTGCGCGCGGGCTGCCGACGGGCGACGGATGCATGCTCGTCTTCAGCAGCCAGACGGGCTTTCTGCTCGCGGTGCTGCTGGACCGCTCGCGGCTGACGGATCTGCGCACTGCTGCAGCGGGAGCGGTGGTGGCGCACGCGCTGGCTCCGAAGTCAGTGAAGGCGATCGGCATTATCGGCACGGGCGTGCAGGCGCGGCTGCAGCCGATGATGCTGCAGCACGTGACGGCGTGCCGAGAGATCATGCTGTTCGGGCGATCGCGGGAGCGCGCCGCGGAGTGTGCGGCGGATCTCGCGACGATGGGCTTTCGCGTGCGCGTGTGCGCGAGTGCGGAGGAGGTTGCAGAGGCGTCGGAGCTCATCGTGACGACGACGGCGTCGCGGGGCGCGCATTTTCGCGCGGAGGCAGTGCGCGCGGGGACGCACCTCACCGGAGTGGGCGCGGACTCGCCGGGGAAGCAGGAGCTCGATGTTGCGCTCTTCGCGCGCGCGGAGGTCGTCGTGGCGGACAGCATCGCGCAATGCGCGGACCACGGCGATCTCGCGCCGGCGCTCGCGGCGGGCGCGATCACCCTCGAGCTCGTGCGCGAGCTCGGCGCAGTGCTCGCGGATGCGCAGCTGGGGCGGACGAGCGAGGAGCAGATCTCGATCGCGGATCTCACCGGCGTCGCGGTGCAGGACATCGTGATCGCGAGCCACGTGCTGCGGCGAAGGGCCGCGTCCACATCTTGATGGGAGCTGCGAGTCGATGAAGCTCTTCTGGGCGATCGCAGTCGGCGCCGCCGCAGGTGGCGTATCCCGATTTTATCTCGGCTCCGCGATCCAGCAGCGGCTGGGGGCTTCGTTTCCCTGGGGCACCTTCGCGATCAACGTCACAGGCAGTCTCCTGCTCGGATTTCTCATTCGATATGCAATGGCGACGCCCGCGATCTCACTCGAAGTCCGTGCGATGCTCACGGTGGGCTTTTGCGGTGGCTACACGACCTTTTCGTCGTACAGCTACGAAACGATGGTCCTTCTCGAAGAAGGGCAGATCGCCCGTGCCGCGGCGTATTCGATTGGCAGCGTGGCCCTGGCGCTACTCGCGACATTTGCCGGCATGATGCTGGCACGCGAGCTGATCGCCTTTCGGCAACGATTCTGACGAGGGACGTATGGATCCAGCGAACGATGCACACGAGCTGTTACGCATCTTCATCGGCGAGCGCGACAAGTTCGAGGGAAAACCGCTCTATCAGGCGCTGGTCGAACTGCTTCGTTCGAAGCACTTCGCCGGGGCAACGGTGCTCCGCGGAATAACGGGGTTTGGGGCAAGCGCGAAGCTCCACACCGATCGCTTCGCCATGCTGTCGCTCGATATGCCGATCGTCGTCGAGTGCGTCGAAAGCGTCGAGAACATCGAAGCCGTGTTGCCGGAGATCGAGCAGATGGTCGGGGGTGGACTCATCACGCGCGAACACGTGCGAGTCGTGCTGCATCGTCCGGCCTCGCCCGCGGGATCATGATGGTCGCGATGCTCAGCGCAGTCTGAACACCAACACGCGCGCGTTCGGGCTCTCGAGCTTCCAGCTGAGCGGTGAGTTCATCCCGACGGCAACAGCGAGATATTCCGCTCCCCCAACCTGGTAGGTGATGACGCCGCCGCCGATCGGCGCGCCGGCGGCGTAGCGCCAGAGCTCGTGACCGTTGGTCGCATCGAAGGCGAGAATGTTTCCCGCGATGTCTCCGGTGAAGACGACGCCGCCCGCTGTCGAGGTGACGCCCGCGATGAGGGGGACGGGCGATGCATATCGCCACTTGATGCTCCCATCGTCGGCGTCGACTGCCGTGAGCCAACCGCGGCGCGTGAGGTCGTTCTTCCCGAATGGTGCGAAGAGCGAATTCGAGCCGGTCCAGGGAAGCGCTTCCTTGCCCCTGTACTTTCCGGGCTGATCCGCGCCGTACGTCACAATCGTGGTGCACCAATCGACAGAGCCGACGTAGAGCATGTTCGTGCGCGGCGAATACGACGGGCCATTCCACTCCACGCCCCCATTCACGCCGGGACAGAAGCGCGCGCCCTTGCCCGTGAGCGGCGCATCGATGTTCTCGATCGTCG
>JBDTJH010000155.1:0-3449 GCA_039935955.1 Gemmatimonadaceae bacterium | reverse complement strand
CGTACTCTCGCGTCGCTCGCTCATGCGCTCGCGGCAGCGTCGGACCTCGACGCGGCCATCGTTGCGCTTGGCGAAGCCCTGGCCGAGGTCGACCGGAGTACCGAGCTCTCGCTCTTCGGCTACGATGCGAGGCACCAGATGCTGCGCGAACGCGTGAGCCCCAGCGGCTCGAAGGTCATCCGCGCGCGCGCCGATACCACTGTCGACCATCTCCCGGCGCGCATCCGCACCCAGATCCTCGCCGGCGGCCAGTTCGTCGATCTCGGCGACCAATCGGACGAGTACGCGCGACTGCTCGGCCTCGACACGACGCTCGAAGAAGAGGGGCTGCTCGCGATGCGAGGGCTCCGCGTGGACGGCCAGCTGTCCGCAGTCGTCGCGGTGTACGAGCCGCGACGCTTCTTCGGCACCCGCGTGATGGAGCGCTTCGCGCCCTACGTCGCGCTCTTCGCGCTCGCCTACGCGCGCTACGCCGAACGCGAGGCGCGCAACGAGGCGGTGCGCACGCTCGAGGATGTCACGCAGCGCGTGCACGGCGAATACGTCAAGCATCTCGCGTCGCTCGAGCAGGCACTCGCCGTCGCGCGCAACACGCCGAGTGGCGGCGGTGGCTTCACCCCCGAGCGGATGATCGTGCTCGAGACGGAGAACGCGAAGGCGAAGGAGGATGCGCGGCGCGCGAACCGACGCGCCGAGGCAGTCGAGCAGCAGGTGAGTGCCGCGGTCGGGCAGCTGGAGTCCGCGCACGTCGAGTTGCATCGTCGCAGCGAGACGCTCCGGCAGAAGACGCGCACGCTCTATCTCATCGAGCGCGTCCTCTCGCTCGATGCGTCGACGAATCTGCCGCGCAAGCTCGCCGACGGACTGCTTGCCCTCTGCGGCGATGACATGCAGGCGCAGCGCTGCTCCCTCATGCTCCGCGCGCCGGGGACGAACCAGCTCTACATCGCGGCGGCCAAGGGGCTCGCGCCGAACATCGCGGACAGCACACGCATCCATATCGGGCAGGGCGTGGCGGGGAAGGTCGCGCTCAGTCGCGAGCCCCTGCTTGTCACCGACGTCGCGCAGGCCGTGAACCACCCGCTGCTCGGCGACGAGTATTTCACCACGGGATCGTTTATCAGCTTCCCCATCGTGTACCATGATGATCTCGTGGGCGTGCTCAACCTCACGAACCGCGTGCAGCGCGGCGTATTCGTGGAGGAAGATGTGGAGCGCGTGCGGCTGCTCGCGCTCGTGATCTCGCTGGTGGCGTCGCAGGCGCAGCTCGCGAGCAAGCTTTGCGAGCAGCCAGTTGAGCGATAGCAGAAGCACCAACGCGCTCACGGCGGCCATCAAGCTCGTGGTCGGCGGCGCCTCGCTCTCGGCCGCGCAGACGAGCGAGGCATTCGATGTCGTCGTGCGCGGCGAAGGCACCCACGCGCAGATCGGCGCGCTGCTCGCGGCGCTGGCGCTCAAAGGGGAGACCGCGCACGAAGTCGCGGGCGGCGCGCGCGCGCTGCGCAGGGCGATGCTGCCCTTCGAGGCACTCGATGTAGCGACGCTCGTCGACACGTGCGGTACCGGAGGCGGCGCGTTCTCGACGTTCAACATCTCGACGGCGGCGGCGCTCGTCGCCGCGGGCGCGGGAGTACGGATCGCGAAGCACGGAAATCGCTCGCACAGCTCACGCTGCGGCAGCGCCGATGTCCTCGAAGCGCTCAGCGTCGACATCCAGCCGTCGCAAGCCGTGATGCGGCGGATGCTCGAACGCGCCGGCATCGTCTTCATGTTCGCGCCCGCGATGCATCCGGCGATGAAGCACGTCGCCGCCGTGCGCCGCGAGTTGGGCGTCCCGACGATCATGAACTACCTGGGTCCGCTCGCGAATCCGGCGAGCGCCGGACGTCAGGTGGTCGGCGTCGCGAATCCGGCGCGGATGGAGCTGATGGCGGCGGCACTCGCGGAGCTCGGGAGCGTACACGCGCTGGTCGTGCACGGCGAGCCCGGAATGGACGAGATCTCGCCGATCGGATGCACGCGCGTGCTCGAGGTGCGGAGCGGGAGCGTGCGCGAGTGGTCGATCGATCCCGCGGCGTACGGCTTGAAGTCGGAAGCCGAGGAGCTGGCGGGGGGCGAGCCGGCGGAGAACGCGGCGCGCGTGATTGCGGTGCTGGATGGGAGCGACAAAGGCGGCGCGCGCTCCGCGGTGCTGATGAACGCCGCGGCGGCGATTTATGTGAGCAACTCCGGCGACGGCGACGCGAGCTTCGCCGATGGCTTGCGCGCGGCGGCCGACAGCATCGACTCCGGCGCCGCGCTGCGCGCGCTCACCGCCCTGCGCGAGGCCAGCGTTGCCGGCTGACGCTCGCTCCGCCGCTCAGTACTTCCGAAGCACTCCAACCACGACGCCCTGGATGGTCACGTCGTTCTCGTGAACGTAAATGGGCAACATTGAGTCGTTCGCCGGCTGGAGGCGGATGCGCCCGTCCTTTTCACGGTAGATTTTCTTGACCGTGGCGGCGTTGTTGTCGATGAGCGCGATGACGGTTTCCCCATTGTCGGCGCTGCGGCGCTCGTTGATGATGACGAAGTCGCCGTCTCGAATCTGCTCGTCGATCATCGAGTTTCCGCGAACCCGGAGCACGTAGTGATTGCCGCCGCGCGAAATGAAGCTGTCGGGGACGCACATGGTCTCGTGCGCCGTGATCGCCTCGATCGGCATGCCGGCCGCGACCGTTCCGAGCAATTGGAGCTCGATGGCCTTCGGAAATACATCGGACGGAAGGATCTCTATCGCTCGACTCTCATTGTACGAGCGCTTGATGTAGCCTTTGCGCTCGAGATTGCTGAGATGCTCGTGGACAGTCGCGAGCGAGTTATAGTTGAATTTCCGGGCGATTTCCTCGAAGCTGGGGGCGTACCCGTTGTCCTCGGAGTAGCCGCTGAGGTAATCGAGGATCTCGCGTTGCCGCTTCGTGAGCGCCATGCTCGGAGTTGGACGAGGGTGGGCCTACGCGTCCCGAATGGACGCCGAAATGCAGGATAGCCGAACAGTGACCGAAGCGCAAGTCTTTTCCCGACAATGGACTCCGCCAGCCGGAGTGCTCGGCCGCATCATGGCAGAGTCCGCTAATCGAGTCGGCGCGATGAGCGCGCTCTCGCGGAAGCTCGCCGTGGAGGCGGCGCTCGTCGCGCCCGCGACTCCATCGTTCATCGATGCGCTCACGCGCGATGACATCGCGATCATCGCGGAGATCAAGCGTCGATCGCCGTCGAACGGTACAATCCGCGAGTCGATCGCCGCCGAGGAACAGGCGAGCGCCTTCGAAAGCGGCGGCGCGGCGGCGATCTCGGTGCTCACCGAGCCGGATCACTTCGGGGGCAGCTTGGCGGACCTCGCAATCGCTCGAACGCGAACGCAGATCCCATTGCTGCGGAAGGACTTTCATCTCGATTCGATTCAGCTT
>JBDTJH010000154.1:0-5186 GCA_039935955.1 Gemmatimonadaceae bacterium | reverse complement strand
TGCAGGCGCTCAACGATCTCGCCGCGCCGTCGTACTCGCGTGGTGAGCTCGAGCAGGCTGAGCGTCTCTACAAGCGCGCGCTCGCGATCGGCGAGGCGCAGCTCGGCGAGCTGCATCCGGATCTCTCGGTCTCGCTCAGTAATCTCGCGAGGCTGCATCAGCGCAAGGCGGATTGGCGCGCGGCTGCACCGCTGCTCGGACGACTGCTCGCGATCAAGCAGCGAACGCTCGGCGAGACGCACCCACACGCGGTGTCGCTGATGCTCGCCGTCGCGAACGCGCGCAGCTCGCTCGGCGAGCACGAGGTGGCGGAGGAGCTCGTGCGCCGCGCGCTCGCGCTGCAGGAGCGCGCGCAAGCGGGCGACGCCGAGATGGTGCGCTCGCTCTCGATGCTCTCCAAGATCTACATGGCGAGCGGGAAGACGCAGCTGGGTGGCGAGATCGCGGACAAGGCCGCGCAACGTCAGAAACGTGTGGGAACGGTTCCCCGGTCGCGGACCATGCGCGCGCGCCTCGATCGCGATACTCCCGACTTCTCGGCGGATGTGTCAACGCCGTCCACCGTGCGCGCCACGCAGCCCGCGCCGTCGCTCGCGCCGCCGATTCCCGTGGTGGCCCGCGCGTCGTCGCACACGCCCGGCGCGCGCGCGTCGACGCCCGACCGCTCCGGCACCCCCGCCAAGCCGAGCACGCCAGCGGCGCCGGGGCTGATCAAGGCATATGCACAGATGATCGACTCGGCAGAGGAAGCGAGGCGCGACAAGCACCGCCCGTGGTGGTCGAAGATACTCGGCCGCTGACTGCAGGGTTGATGGTATTGACGTCCGAAAATGGCCAGCTCACAAGCGGTCTCTTGACAGCGTCGCGCTCCCGACGGAACTATCCAGTATGCGCTGCGCCATGCTCGTCTTTCTGCTCGCAGCCGCCTCGCTGAGCGCGCAGTCGGACACACAGGAAAAACGCTTCGCGAGCGCGGACTCGCTGGTCTCCGAAGGTGACTCCGTCGGAGCGCTGCGCCTGCTCGACGCCGCGGTGCGCGCGAACCAGAGCGACGGCGAGGCATGGCATCGGCGCGGTGTGCTCGCATGGGGGATGTCCGGAGCGGAGAAGCGCACCGGCTTCATGAAGCGCACCGCGAACGAGTCGCTGCTCAACGTTGCAGACTCGTCGCTCCGCCTCGCCACGCACTACGCGCCTGGGTCGCCGGGCTACCTCGTAGACCTCGGGCGCTTCGACCTCACCTCCAATTCCGCCGCCACGCGCGGGCGCGCGCGCCCGCTGTTCGAGCAGGCGCTCAAGTCCGCACGCAAGGGGAAGGATCCGGTCGTGCTCTCGCGCGCCGCCGATGAGATGGGGATGACGTGGTGGCGGCACTACGAGGACATCGCGGACCGCAACATCTACAGCGCGATCATCAGCAACGTGAAGGACCGCGCCTTCACGAAGGATCCGCGCTCGATCGCGTACTTCGTCGACCGACAGACCATCCGCGCCGCGGCGCAGGACTGGTCGGGCGCGCTCGAGTATCTCAAGGCGTACGAGTTCTTCAACGAGGCGCTCAAGGCGCAGCCGGGAAATGAGGCCGCGCTCAAGCATGTCTATGGCGCGTTGGTCGATCGGCAGCGCTGGGTGGAGCTCGAGCACATCGCACGCGTGCGCCTCCTCGACGATCACACCGATGCATGGGCGTGGCTCAGCCTCGGCCTCGGTACTCACCGCCTCGGCGACGAGCATGAGTCGAGCCTCGCGTTCGACAGTGCGCTCGCCTATCTCCCCGCGCGGGAGCGCGCACGCGTCACGAATCTCTCGCGCATCGTGACGCCGAAGGACAGCATCAGCCGCAACCGCCTGCCTGCGTCCGAGCTCGCGAACGACGAGCGGATGTACTGGCTGATGGCGGATCCGCTGTGGGCGACGCCGGAGAACGAGGGACGAAACGAATTTCTCAGCCGCGTGGTGTTCGCGGAGCTGCGCTTTTCCGTGGAGGAATTCGGCATCCACGGCGTCGACACCGATCGCGGCGATGTGTACGTGCGCTACGGTCCGCCGCCGGCGGTGATCTCCTTTCCGCCGGACGCGGTGCGGCAGGGCGAGCATCGCATCCGCATCCTCTGGTGGTATAGCACGGACGAGACCTTTCTCTTCCGCCAGCTTCCGACGTACGGCGTGGCGACGCTCGATCCCGACGACGCGCGCGAAACCGCGAAGCTGCGCGACACTGTGCCCGTCGCGTGGACGAATGCGGGCGCGAAGCCGCTCGCGGACAGCATCAACGTCTCACTCGCGCGCTTCCGCGCGACGGACGATTCGTCGGACGTCTACTTCGCGGCCGAGCTGCCCGTGAAGCGGATGGTCGAGGATGTCGACCTCGCAAAGGGCGCGCTCGATGTCGAGCTCGAGGCGTACACCTGGCGCGCGAAGCCGGTGTTTTCCTCGACGACGCACGAGACGATCGACTTCGCGCATCCGGAAGTGCGGCAGATGCAGTCGTGGCGATTGCGACTGCAGGCGGGCACGTTTCTGTACCGCATCGAGGCGCTGCAGCCCGACGCGGGGCGTGGCGCGCGCTCGGCGAGCCGCGTCGAGCTGCTTCCCGCCGGCGGCTTTGGGCTGAGCGACATCCTCGTGGCCGAATCGCTGACGCCGAACGCGGTCGATGTCGCTCGATGGTCGGACTTTCAGATCGCACCGAGCATCGGGCGTGTGAAGCGCGGGAAGTCGTTCGCGATACTCTGGGAGACGTACGATCTGCAGAAGCAGGCGAACGGAACCTCGTCGTACGACGTGACGATCACGCTGCGGCGCGCGAAGGGTGGTGGCCTCGGCGCCCTCGCGGCGAAGATCGTGGGCGGGGTCAAGAGCGCGATTGGCATCTCGGGAAGCGGCGGCGACAAGATCTCGCTCACCTTCCCGCGTCAGGCGCCGGCACGCGCCACGACGGTCGACTACATCACGCTCGACCTTGGCGATGCGTCGCCGGGGAACTACGTGATCGATGTCGACGTCACCGATCTGGCGAATCACCGTCACGTCTCGCGTGAGCGGCCGCTGACGATCGTGGAGTGACCGCGCACGGCGCGCACGTGCGCGGGTCGCGCACGTCCGACTACGACTTCGTGTTGCCAGCCGCGCAGATCGCCCAGCTCCCGCTCGCGCAACGCGACGCCAGTCGGCTGCTCACGGTGAATCGCGAGACCGGCGTAATTTCCCACCAGATGTTCTCCGAAATCTCATCGATCATCGCGCCCGGCGATGCGCTCGTGCTCAACACCACGAAGGTCATGCGAGCGCGACTCCTCGGCACCCGTGACTCGGGCGCGCCGGCGGAGATTCTGCTGCTGAGACCATTGGCCGACGGGACGTGGGAGGCGATGGTGAGTCCCGGCGGCAAGCTGCGCCCGGGGCGGCGCGTGCATATCGCCGACGGCTTCGACGCCGAGATTGTATCGATCACCGATCGGCGGACGCGCATCGTGCGACTCGAGGCCGAGGGTGAAGTGAGCGCCGCGATCGAGGCGCACGGGCACATCCCGCTACCGCCGTACATCGCGCGTGCAGACACGACTGCGGATGCGGAACGGTATCAGACCGTGTACGCGCGCGAGCAGGGATCGGTAGCAGCGCCGACGGCGGGGCTGCACATGACCGACGCGCTGCTGGCGCAGCTCGCCGGGCGCGGTGTGCGCCGAGTGGATCTCGTGTTGCACGTGGGCGCGGGGACGTTCAAGCCGGTGGAGGTCGAGGATCCCGGGCAGCATCCGATGCACGAAGAGCGGTACGAGCTGTCTGCGGAGAGCGCGGGGGCGCTGAACGAGGCGCGCCGGGCCGGGGGTAAGATCTGGGCGCTGGGTACCACGAGCGCGCGGGCGCTCGAGAGCGCCGTGCGCGGCGACGGAAGCTTCGTGGAGGCGCGGGGGGAGACGCGACTCTTCGTTCGCCCGCCCTATACTTTTCGGGGCGTAGACAAACTCATCACGAATTTTCATCTTCCACGCTCGACGCTGCTGATGCTGGTTGCGGCGCTGGCGGGCTACGAGCTCACGATGCGCGCCTATGGGGAGGCGGTGAATGCGGGGTACCGGTTCTATTCCTACGGCGATGCGATGGCGATCATCTAGCGCGGAACGACGGTGAGCAGCCCGTCGTTCGAATTCACGATCCACGCGCGCGATGGGCGCGCGCGCACGGGCGTGTTCCGCACGCCGCACGGCGATGTCAACACGCCCGCCTTCATGGCCGTCGGCACGGGCGCGACGGTGAAGGCGCTCGACCCGAAGGACCTGCGCGCGATGGGCGCGCAGATGATCCTCGCCAACGCGTATCATCTGCATCTGCGACCGGGCGAGGATGTCGTGCGCGCGATGGGCGGCGTACAGCGCTTCATGGCGTGGGATGGCCCGATGCTGACGGACTCCGGCGGCTTCCAGGTGTTCTCGCTCGAGGGAATGCGCACCGTCACCGAGGATGGCGTCGCGTTCCGGTCGCACATCGATGGCTCGCTGCGGATGTTCACGCCCGAGAGCGTGATGGAGCTCGAACATGCGCTCGGCGCCGACGTCATCATGCAGTTCGATCACGTGATTCCCGGCGAATCGGAGTACGCGAATTCGCTGGACGCGAGCGACCGGTCGGTACGTTGGCTCGAGCGCTGCCTGCGCGAGCATCGCCGGCTGCAGCATGTGGAGGCGGGCCTGGGCTTTCCGCAGACGCTCTTCCCGATCGTCCAGGGTGGCGCGCACGCGGAGCTACGGCGCGCGGCCGCGCGCTCGATTCGATCGATGAACGACTGGGACGGCATCGCGATCGGCGGGCTGTCGGTGGGTGAGGCGAAGCCGGCGATGTACGAGATGCTCGACATCATGAGCGACGCGCTGCCGGCGGATCGCCCGCGCTATCTCATGGGGGTCGGCTTCCCCGAGGATCTGGTCGAGGGCGCCCGGCGCGGCGTCGACCTGTTCGATTGCGTTGCGCCGACGCGCATGGGACGTACGGGGACGGCGTTCACGAGCGAGGGGCGGCTCAACGTGCGCAACGTAAAGTTCCGGACCGACCCGCTGCCGCTCGACAGCCGCTGCGACTGCTCGACCTGTGCCCGATTTACTCGCGCCTACATCCGGCATCTCTTCGTATCGGAAGAGGCGCTCGGCATGCATCTTCTCTCCCTGCACAATGTACATTTCCTTCTT
>JBDTJH010000153.1:0-30627 GCA_039935955.1 Gemmatimonadaceae bacterium | reverse complement strand
GTCGCAACTGCCGCGATCGGCATGTTGCCCGCCGCTGTTCGGTAGGACGCAGAGTTCCAATGACGGCGCGCGTGGCACAGCGCAGAAAATGACAAACGCCCGGCGAGTTTACTCGCTGGGCGTTCGTATTTTCTGGCTGTTTTGTTGTGGCGCTCGAGCCTACTGCGCGACGTGCGTGCGCAGCACGGTGCTCTGCACGCCGTCCGACATCGTGAGCTCGAGGTCGTTGGCGCCCGTCGAGACGTTCGTCGCGCCGCCGCGCGCGAGCGAGAGCACCTCACCGGTCTTCGCGTTGCGGACCACCACCAGCGGATACCGCTTCGCATCCCACGTGATCGATGCCGCACCGCCGATGCGTCGCGCGACGGTGGGCGTCGCGACCGCCGCGACGCGATCTGCGGCGATGCCGCTGCTCGACTGCGCGGGAATCGATGCATGTCGCTCGGCCGAGCCGTGCGGCCCCGCGAGCACTATCGACACGATTGAGCGCGCCGCGCGCGCGAGCGGAATCGCGTAGGCGAAGGAGCGTCCAGCATTCGGCGCATCGGTGACCGAGTCTCCGTCGAAGGAGAGTGAGAAGAGCGGCGCGCCGTTCGCGTCGCGCGCGCTCAGTGCGTACGCGCCGCGCCGCTCGGGGAGCGACGCATGCGTCAGCGCCTGGAACGACGGCTCGAGCTCGACCTTTCCATTGACGATGCGCCCCCACACGATAATGCACGGCTCGAGCTCCGCGCCTACGTAGCTCGCCGAGCTCGGATGGCCGACGCGCCAGTTGTACACGCCGGTGTACGTGTAATCGCTGATCCACTGCGGATGGCAGTAGCTCATCACCTCGGCCGTCGTGGGCGGATAGAGCGTCTTCGTCGCGACGTCGAAGCCATAGACGCCGATGTTGCCCAGCGGGTATGGATAGTTCGGATCGGTGCTGCCGTTGATGCCGCACGGCGCGTGCGAGCGGCCCCACGAATGCCCAAGCTCGTGCGAGATGATCTCCACCGCGCTCGCGCCGTCGAAGCCGAGGCTTGCGTTGCCACCGATGTAGGAGATGCCCGCGATGCCGCCGGTATAGCCGGTCTTTACGATGCCGAAGTAGTTGCGCGGGCTACCCTCGGTGACGCGCAATGTCTGCATCTCGCCGAGCAGTGCCGTCCAGGAGCCGTTGCCGTTGCTGGGGCTGAGCGCGAGTGAGCTCGAGGTGTACGTTGCGTGGACGTCGGCGCTATAGGCGGAGATCGGATGGATCTTCACCGTCTTCGCCATGATCGCGTCCTTGTTCGAGTTGGACACGACGCCCGTGAGCCCGGTAGCGCCTTGCGTCACCGGTACGAATCGAATGTAAAACGTCGAAAGAGTCTTGACCGTGAGCGCGAGCGGCGTGCCGTTCGTCGGAAAGCTGTTGTTATTGCGGTTTCCCTCGGGGATGACGCGCGAGGGATCGACGTCGGCGAGAATGGAGAGCCCCGGCTTGATCATCGATCCGGGAACAGACACGTTCCACGAGCTCGCGAGCGTCCCTTCGCTGATCGATGTCGGAACCGATTGCGACGGTGCGGCGATGAAGGTGGGCGAGCCCTGCTGCGTGCCGTTGACGTAGAAGCGCACGCGCACTTGTGGCGCGACGTTGTTCGCCTGATTGGCTATGACGAAGACGCGGAGGTAGCCGTCTCGATTCTGCACGAGCGGTACCGCACCGGACATCGTCTGTGTGCTCTGGGTGAGGTACATCGCGGCGATCGACATGTCGAGCGTTGGCGGCGCGGGGATGCTCTTTGAGTAGACGACGGTCGTGGCCGCGGGCCCGGCGTCGGCGGCGACAGCGACGCTCGTGCTCGGAGGCGTGGGCACGTAGTTGGTATCGCGCGACGCGACACTCGACGCGGTGAGCTGATAGGTTCCGGGCGCGAGATCGGAGAGCGTCGTCGAGTGCGCGACGGTCTCGGAGTAGCTCGCGGGTCCGGTGACGAGGACGGAGGCATCGGCCCCCGATGGCAGACCGCTGACGGTGACGGCGAGTGCGCCGGTGCCCGGTGCGGTGGGGACGCCGCGATCGCTCGAGCAGCCGGCGGCTCCGAGGAGCGCGGCGGCGGCGAAGATCGCGAGGGCGCGCGAGCGTGCGAGCGGGGAGAGTGGCATGACGATTGTGATTGGCGACGAAGCGACCGCGTGTGGCGTGGGAGGTCTGTAGGAAGACGGTTCGCGGGTGCGCCGTGTCACGGCAGGGCTCGGTGTATCGGCAGGCGGTAGAGGGGGTTAACTGGGTTGGGGTTGCCGGGAGGTGCTGTAGAGAATAAAATTCGCCTCTCTGCTGGGGCATCGAGGGTCGGTGCGTGGCGGAGCGATCGTACTGCCCCTTGGTGTAACTGGCAACACGTCTGCCTCTGGAGCAGAAGAGTCCTGGTTCGATCCCAGGAGGGGCAACTGAAAGGCCCGACAGCGGTTAGACGCTGTCGGGCCTTTTGTTTTGATGGTATTCACGAGCCCGGTGTTTGACCTTCGTTGGCCACCGCGTACTTCAGAAAGCCGGTGTGTTGCCCGAATTTGTCGTACAACGTGCGGCCCCGATAGTTCGTCTCCTTCGTATTCCAGTACAGCCGCGACCATCCCTCCTGCTTCATCTCGGCGATCAGCCAGTCGATGAGCTGCCTGCCGACCTCACCGCCGCGCGCGGCCGGGTCCACGAAGAGATCCTGGAGGTAGCACACCGGCGCGAGCTGCGTCGTGCTCTCGTGCGTGAGGTAATTCGCGATGCCGATGACGAGGCCAGCGTGATCGAGCGCGACGATCGCATGCACGGGTGTGCGAGGGTCGTTCGCGCGGTCGAGCATGTGTCGCGTGATCGCCTCGTTCGGCTCGCGTTCATAGAAGCGGACGTAGGCATCGAAGAGCTCGCGCCAGCGCGGCTCGTCCGGGGCGGTGAGGGCCCGGATGGTGATTTGAGTCGGAGTCATCTCTCGCGTTGTCGATTCGTGGGCGGTATTCGGTCCCGTCAAAGCTGCCGCTCGTGCGAGCGCTCGGCGACGTCCATTTGGCATACCCGGAGCCGACCAAGTGACAACGGGACTCAGCGATGACAGCTGGCTATCCCGGGGCGCGACATCGTCCCGGTAGCCATCGTCGGTGCGCTCGGCGCCTGCAACTCCGATGCAAATGGGCCCAACGCATCCGTGCGCGCCGACACGACGGTGTTCAACGACAACGATCTCGTCATCATCGAGCGATACAACTGCGGTGCGGACACGAGCTACTTTGTAGAGAGTGCGATCTACGACGGCGCCTACGTGCAAATGTCCAACAGCAGCGGCAACGTCTAGGACTATCGCCTTCTCATGCAGGCGGCACTTCCCGTGCTGAAGAACAGTGTGACGGTCGACAGCACACGCGTGTACCGGTATGTCTGCTCATCGAGTGGGACGCAGACCGTGCCGGCGGTCGTCGATCATCACAGTGCTATGGCGCGGCTGACCCGACCACCACGATCTCCACCCGCCGATTCGCCCTTCGCCCCACGATCGTCTTGTTGCTCGCGACCGGGCTTACGTGCCCCATCGCGCGCGTCTCGATCCGTCCTGCATCGAGCCCGCCCGCCACGAGCGCCTCGCGCACCGCCTGCGCGCGCGCATCGGCCAGCGCATCGCCTCTCTCCACGCGCGACGTCGAATCCGAGTAGCCATCGACCATGATGTGGTAGTTCGAATACGCCGCAACCACCGGCGTCAGTTTGCCGAGATCACGCGTGGCGACCTTGGTAAGCGTCTTCGGACCATTTGCCGTCGTCCCGTTCACGAACGATGCATCTCCGATCGTCATCACGAGTCCGCGCGGTGACAGCGTGGGACGCTTGAGCGTGAGCGCAGTGCGGCTCAGCTCCGAGACGCTCGCGCTCAGCTTCGTGCGCTCCTCCACATCCGCCTGCAGCGAATCCCTCGTGCGCGATGCCGACGCGGCTTCATTCCGCAGCGAGTCGACCTGCTTGGCCGAGGCGGCCGCGAGTGCCTGCACCGAGTCCCGCTGCCGCTGCGTCGCCGCTTCCGATTTGCGCAGCGAGTCGAGGCGCAGATTCGTCGCCTCCGACACACGGCGCAGCGAGTCCGACCGCTGGCGCTCCGATGCCGCCCGTGTCGAATCCGCGATCTGCGCGGCGAGCGCCGTCGACCGCTGTATCGAGTCGACGCGCAATTTCGCGAGCGCTTGCGTTTGCGCCACGACCGCCTGTGTGATCCGGACCGAGTCCGCGGAACGAGCGGAAATATCCGAGACGGCGCGCACCGAGTCGCGCACTCGGAGCGAATCGCGAATGTACGCGCCTCGCCCAACGACCAGTCGCAGCGAATCCGATTCCTGCGTCGCGCGCCGCGCCGCGCGCAGTAGCGAGTCGCTATGGGCGCGCTCAATGGCCGTCTCCTCACGCTGCGACTGCTGGCTCGCGTACCGAATCGAGTCAACCTGCCGTTGCGCGCGATCGGCGACGGCGCGGAGCGAGTCGGTCTGGCGGCTCGACGACGATCGCACCTCATTCGCCGCCGCCTGCGCGATGCGCAGCGAGTCCTGTTGCCGCACGGCCTGGGCCTGTAACACGCGCGCGGAGTCGAGCTGCATCGCGCTGAGCTCCTGCGCGCTCGCCGCCGCAGCCTTCACCGAATCGAGCTGCAGACGGAGCGAATCGGCCTGCGTCACCGTGAGTAGACTCTGCGCGCGCAGGTCGACGATCTCCGCGTGCGAGAGCTGGTTCTGCTTAAAGAGCTCATCGCGCTGCCCCTGCGAGAGCGCGACGAGCTGCGTGAGCCGGTAGGCATGCAGGCTGTCGGCCACCTGGCGGTCGTGGATGCGGCTGTTGGCCGCGTCGGCAGCCTGCGCATCGTGGAGCGCCTGCGTCGCCATCGCGTCGCTGGTCGCGGTGTCGTGGCCGTTGGCCGCGGCGGAATCGGCGGCGTCGATCGACGCGCGCGCGCGCGCCATCTCGAGCGAGGCGCGGTTGGTACCGCCGTTCGATGCGGCATTCGCGTAGATGCTCTTCGCCTGGTCGAGCGTCGCGCTCTGCGCGCTCGCGCGACCTGCGAACACACCCGCCAGCACGAACGCACAGACTCTCATGATCACACGGACCGACATAACACCTCGATGAAGTTCCCAGGGTACGAATCCGGTCGCCCAACGCTGCCGCCGGGAATCTCGCATCCTTCGCGGCATAAGTCACCGGCCACGTCCGGCGTACGGGCGCGGAAGTGGGCGTAGCGCAAGGCTGTAAGAAATGCTGCACGACGCGACGTCACGTGAGCGTGTCTGCGACGCGTTCCGGCCTCTCCCGTATCGTTCGCCAATACTCCGCGCGGCAGTCGGCGTCTATCGGCACGGACCCGCCACCATATAGGCGATCGGCGCCATTTCTCTTGGGTCCGGAGATCCAGTATTCCTCACCCGTCGCCGTGTCGAAAAAATTCGCCTTGAACCCTCTGCCTTTCAGACTCCGGAACTGCTTTCCGTCGTACATAAGGCTCTTTCCGGTCTTCGAGAATGTCACGCGTCCGATGCGCGCGGGTCCTTCGAGGCCGGCCGACTTGTTCTCGATGTACATGACACGTGGTTTCATTGATCGCAAAAGTGGACGCCTCTCCCCCTCCAAGCCAAAGTAAGTACAATTTTATACATGATGATTTGTAACCGTTGGGTAATCGCCCGCGTTTAGCTTTTTCTCTCTTGCAAATGCGCCCTTCGATGCGTAGCAATCAGGAGCATAAATTCGCGAGCCCGCGCGCGGACCTCTGGTCCTCGTCGCCATGGCTCGGCGTCCGCAATCGAGGCTACCATGGAAGCCAATTCCGCCAATCAGCTACCCCTCGATTCGCTCGTCGGGGAAAGCTCCTTCGTCAGCGCGCATCGCCGCCTGCGAGCGAGCCTGCAGACGGTCTTCCAGGGCGCGGCGCTCCAGCTTGGCGACGTCGCGATCAGCTCGAACATCGAGCTGCGACACTCGTTGCGCCAGGTATGCGCCGACGCGCGTCGCTCGGGGATGCGCGCCGAGCAGCTGCTCGTGCTGATCAAGGATGTGTGGTCGGAGCTGCCGGCGGGGATCACACGCGTGCCCTCGCTGCACGGCGACGAACGCCTGAGCTACGTCATCACGACGTGTGTCGACGAATACTACGCGCACATCGCCGGCGATTCCGAGGCCTCGCCATAACGTTCGCGAACTACACATGATCACCGGCGCAGCCATCCCGGTGATCATCAACGCCGGCGCCGGAAATCCTCACGTCGACAAACGCGTCGAGGCGCTCACCGAGCTCTTCGTGGCCGGCGGCCTCGCCGTCGACGTTCGCCTCGCGAAGAGCGGCGACGAGCTCGAGACGCTGATGCGCGAAGCGGCGGCCGAACATCCGCGCCTGCTGGTAGCTGCAGGTGGCGACGGTACAATCAGCACCGCCGCCGCCGCACTCGCGGACTCCAACACCGTGCTCGGCGTGCTTCCCTTCGGCACGCTCAATCACTTCGCGAAGGATCTGCGCATACCGCTCGAGCTCGAAGAGGCGGTGGGCACCATCCTCGACGGCCACACGGTTGCGGTAGATGTGGGAGAGGTGAACGGCCGCGTCTTCATCAACAACTCCAGCCTCGGCTTGTACCCCGACATGGTGCGCGACCGCGAGCGCCAACAGGCGCGCCTTGGCCGCGGAAAGTGGCGCTCCCTCGTGTGGGCATCGATCGCTGCGTTCCGCCGCTATCCGTTTCTCACGGTGCGCATTGATCTCGAGGGAAAGAAGCGCGTGGACGTCACCCCGCTCGTGTTCGTCGGCAACAACGAATACAGCATGGAGGGCTTCGACATCGGCGCGCGCAAATGCATCGATGGCGGACGGCTCAGCGTCTACATCGTGAAGAAGCAGGGCCGCGCGGCACTCGTGCGACTCTCACTCCAGGCGCTACTCGGCCGGTTGCGGCAGGCGCGCGATTTCGAGGCGCTCGAGGCGGTGGAGTTCACGATCGAGACGCGCCACCAGCGCATCCTCGTGGCGACGGACGGCGAAGTGCAGCCGATGCCGACGCCGTTGCACTATCGCATCCGGCCGAAAAGTCTGCGCGTGATTGTCCCGCGCGTGCCGGTTTAGGACCCGTAAAAAAACATGGGGGCAATCGGCCAAAGCCGACTGCCCCTAATGTCTCTGCCGCGATCGGTCGCTTACGCTACCGGCGAACCATCCCGGCACGTCTCCGGCGGACCATTGCAAAGCTCGTTACCGGTTCCACCGTTGACACCGCAGATGGTGAATCCATCCGTCGTCCCGTTGAAACCGACCTGTGTCAATTCGCGGAACGTTCCGAACCGTTCCACCTTCGGCTTTTGGTACACCGTGCCTCCATGTCGAAGGTATCGCCGGGCTGCTTGTCCGGCTGAAGTCGGGGCCAATCCGGCCACCAGCGTCTCATGGCGCTATGCTGATAATGTCACTCCATACATTCGAAATGCAAGGAGCAAATTCTGAATTGCTCAGCTCGCCTCGCGCCGTCAACCCTAGTGCAGCCCGATAGCCACCGCAAGGACAATCGCTCCAGCGCCGGCGAGGGCCACCGCCGCAATCATTCGCCACGCGCCACGGATCCATTCGTCGTATCGCACCCCTGCGGCCGCCAGGATGGCCATTAGCCCGCCGTTGGTGGGCGTCAACAGCTCGCAGATCCCCGCGCCGTACTGATAGGAGAGCACCGCCACCTGACGCGACATGTGCAGCAGATCTGCCACCGGCGCGAAGACGGGCATGGTGAGCACCGCCTGCCCGCTCACGCTCGACACGGGTACATGGATCGCCGCCTGCGCGAGCATCATGCCGACGGCGGCCGCGGCCACAGGGAGGCCGGCGAGAGATGTCGCGAGTCCGTTCACGACGGTGTCGATGATCAGCCCGTGCTCCATCGCCACCGATATGGACCGAGCGAATCCAACGAGCAGCGCCGCGTACGCCATCGACCGGAAGCCGTCGATGAACGCGTCGGCAGTCCCCGCGACACCGAGGCCGCCGACCACGCCGACCACGCACCCCATGGCGAAGAAGAGCGCAGCCTCCTGGTTGAAGTCCCACCCGAGCTGCGCGACGCCGTACACGAACACCGCGAAGGTGATCAACACGATCGCGATGACCGCCTTGGCGCGCACGCTGAATTTCCGTGACCTGACTTGCTGATCATCATTGGCGACCGCGACCCGCGTGCGGCGCGCGTGCCGCATGGTGCCGAGGATCCAGAGCAATAGTGCGAGGGCGAGAAAGACGATTCTGAAGCTGCCGCCCGAGAGCTGCGGGACCTCCGAGACCTTCTGCGCGATGAGCACCTGAAATGGATTCACGGGGCTGAACGCCGAGCCGATCGCCGCCGCGCCGACGCTCATCTCGGCGGCAGTCAGCGAATCGAAGCCGAGCCGCTGCGTGAGCATGAGCAGAGCGGGGATGAGCGCGATGATCTCTTCCTGCATGTTCTCGAACGCGCCGCCGGCGGCAAACGCGAGGCAGACGATGGGGACCGCGATGATACCGCGATGGCCGAGCCGGCGCACGAGCCAGTCGATGCCGTCGTGGAGTGCGCCCGTCTTGTCCACGACGCCAAATGCGCCGCCCACGAGGAAGATGAAGGTGATCACCGCGGCGCCGTCGATGATTCCGTCGGGGATCGCGACGATGGCCTCGAACGGACCGACCGGATGCGCCGCGACGCGATGGTACGTTCCCGCGACGACGACCTTCCGCTGCGTAACGGGATCGTCGCGACGGTCGAACTGCCCCGCGGGGAGCACGTGCGTGAGCGCGGCGGCGATGAAGACGCAACCGACGAGGAGCGTGAGTGGGTTCGGTAGCCTCACGTGGCTGTGTTGGTGGTCGTCATGTCACTTCGCGGTCTTCACCATGCCGGCGACTTCGAGCGCGCGCAGATACCCGGCGACGAGCTCGATATCGACCGGCCCGAACTCGGCGCTCACCATGTCGCGAATCCGGAGCGCGCTCCGCTTACCGTCGACGAAGTTGAGCACCTCGTACGCGTAGTCGGCGCCGGTGCCGCGCGCGCCGTCGAAGGTCAGCAGCGCCGGAGGGGGCTGGCCGTGCAGGTGCTCGATGAGATAGTCGTAGCCCACGACGATGGTGGGCCCGGACACCGCGGGATTGCGCGCGTAGATGGGCGTGTCGTCCGCGTGCGCCGCCGCGGGCGCGCTGTCAGCGCCGACGAGCTGTGCGAGTCGAGCGAGGAACGCCTCCGCGTTGCGCCGAACGCTGTCCGGAATCGCAGCAAAGCCGGAGATCGACTCGAAGGCCGCGCGCTCCGACGCTAGGTACTCGCGCGTGTACGACGCAGCTTCCGGCGCAGAGAGCCTGGCCCGCCGCTCGAGCATCAGCGCGGTGCGATGCATCGCCGAACTCTGCATCGTGCGCCAGAGCGCGGCCACGTCCGACGAATTCATGTTCGCGAGAAAGAGCGCGCTCGCCGCACCGATGAACGCGGCGCGCTGGAGCTTCGTCGCGTCCATGTTCGCCGGCAGATCGTGGTTCGTGTGGATGTAGATGTCGGGCCAGTCGTTCAGATAGATCGACGGAATCCTGTACGAGCCCTCCGTATACAGCTCGTTGTCGCTTCCCATCGCCCACTCGGCCAAATCCGCCTGCAGCGGCTCCTTGCCACCTTCGATTGAGACCAGCGGATATTTGCCGCCATTCCCCGCCGCGTAGGCGTATGACTCGTTGCTCACGAACGCACCGAACGCGTGGCCGACGTCATTCACGAACGTCGGGAGGCTGAGCGGGCTCACCGAAACGTGAAAGACGGCCTTCGTCGCCTGTGAGCCGCCGACCATGTCCATGTGCACGACGGCCTTGAAGTGCGCACGCATCGCCGGCTCGGCGTTGAAGAGCGCCATGGTACACTCGTTCTCGCATGGCCACACGAATCGCAGGCTGCGCGCGGGCCGCGCGATTTTTCCATCGGCGATGAGCTTCGAGATCGTGCGCGCGACTTCGAGATTCGTCGCGCAGCCGCTCGCATTGTCATTCGCTCCCGGACGCTGATGGTCGAGGTGACAGCTGAAGACGATCTCCTCGCTGCGCAGATCGCTTCCCGGAATCAGCGCCGTCACGATGTTGTACATCGACGGGTGCCGCGCCGCGCGGACGATCGCGTGCATGGTGATGTGCTCGCCCGATGCCAATCGGGCCGAGTAGGCGTGCGCCTGTTTCTGCGAGAGCATGAAGGCGAAAGTGTGGCGTGACTCGAATGCATCGAGGTGCCCCCAACGGATCAGCTTCTGATCCTCCTTCCACCACGCCGTGACCTGGTTCGGCATGTCGCTGAGCATTCCCTTCGCGCCGTACGTGTCGATCGCGAGCGGTGCCGCATCGGTGAGCGGACCGGAGAAGAGCACGAGCTTGCCGCGCACGTCTTTTCCCGCGTAGTCGCGATCCGAGCCCCCCTCGCCGACATCGACCAGCTCGGCCGTCACGTCCGCACTGTCGCTGTAGTCGGCGAGCACCACGGGCTCATCTTCGAAGCTCGCGGCGCGCGTCGGTGCTGCGCCCGCGTGCATCTCCCACAGCTCCGCGAACTGCGGGTCCCATCCGACGCGCGCTTTCTGCGTGCCGTACATCGTGTATCCGTCCGCCGGGATCTCGTGGATCTTCACCTCCTCGAGACCATACGCGCGCGCCCGCTCGGCGACGAAGTCCGCTGCGGTACGAAACGCATTCGACGCGGGAATGCGATGGAGCCGTGCGAGATATTCGATGTTGCGCTTGGCCAGCGAGCCCGAGAGCTCGTTCGCGAGCGCAGCTCCGACGGAATCGGGGATGAGCGGCGGAGTCGCCGCGCTCCTGACGCCGAACGAGAGCGGCGCGACCACCTGCGCGTGCGCGGCGCCCGTCGCGAGAAAAAAGCCGGCGGCCGCGCGCGCGACCAGCGGTCTCACTTCGCGGCTCGCACCACGCCGCCCGCCTCGAGGGCGCGCAGATACTCGACGACGAGCGCGATGTCGACGGGACCATACTCCGCGCTCACCGCGTCGCGGATGTCGCGCGCGGTGCGCTTGCCGTCGACGAAGTTGAGCACCTCGTAGCTGTACTCGCCGCCGTTGCCACGCAGCCCTTCGTACGAGAGCAGCTTCGGCGCCGGCTTTCCCTTCGTGTGGTCCTCGAGATAGTTGTAGCCGAAGACCTCCATCGGCCCGCTCACCGACGCATTGCGCGTGAAGACGAGCGCCGCGTCGCCGCTCGCGTGATCGGGCACAGCGGGAGCGCCCGTGATCGTCTCGATCCGCTGGAAGTACGCGTCTGCGACCTGCTTCACGCTGTCCGGGATCGCGGCGAATGACGCAATCGATTCGAAGCCCGCGCGCTCCTGCGCGAGGAAGCGCCGCGTCAGCGCGGCGGCATCCGCGGGCGCGAGCGTCGCGCGGCGGTCGAGCATCAGTGCCAGCCGGCGCAGCGACGCGCTCTCCATCGATGCCCACAGCGCCGGCACATCGGACGACTTCAGATTCGCGAGATACAGCGCGCTCGCCGCACCGATGAACGCCGCGCGCTGCAGCTTCGTCGGGTCGATGTTCGCGGGGAGATCGAAGTTCGTGTGGATGTAGCGATCCGGCCAGTCGTTCATGTAGATGGCTGGAATCTTCCACGATGCCTCCTCGTACAGCTCGTGGTCGCTCCCCATCGTGAATTCGTCGAGGTCGCCGAGCTGGGGTTCCTTGCCGCCCTCGCCCGACACCATCGGATATTTCCCGCCCGTCCCCTCCGCGTACATTTGCGATTCGTCGTTCATGAAGGAGCCGAAGCGCTGGCCAACGTCGCTCACGAACGACGGCAGGCTCGCAGGTCCTCGCCCGACGTGAAAGATCGATTTCGTCACCTGGCCGCCGCCGACCATGTCCATGTGGATCACGGCCTTGAAGCGCGCGAGCATCGCCGGCTCGGACGCGAAGAGCGCGAGCGTGCACTCGACCTCGCACGGCCACACGAATCGGATGCTGCGCGAGGGACGCGCGATCTTGCCATCGGCGACCAGCCTCGAGATCGTGCGCGCCACTTCGAGGATCGTCGCGCATCCGCTCGCGTTGTCGTTCGCGCCGGGGCGCTGATGGTCGAGATGGCAGCTCAGCACGATCTCCTCACCCTTCCGATCGCTTCCCGGAATCAGCGCGGTCACCGGGTTGTACGTCGCCGCGTGGCGCGACGCCTTCACGATGGCGTGCAGCATCACGTGCTCGCCTGACGCGAGCCGCGCCTTATAGCCCCGATACTGCTTGAGCGAGACCATGAAGGCGAAGGCGTGGCGCGTCTCGAACGAATCGAGATGCCCCCATCGAATCGCATTCACATCTTCGCGCGACCACGCATTCGGCTGGTTTTGCGCCGCGCTCACGACACCCTTCGCGCCGTACTTGTCGTATGCGAGTGGAACCACATCTCCGGGCGCCTCCGATGTGAGCACGACCTTTCCGCGCACGTTCTTCCCCGCGTAATCCTTGTCGGAGGTACCCGCGCCGACATCCACCAGCTCGGCCGTGACATCCGCGCTGTCGCTGTCTTCCGCGAGAATTACGGGCTCATCCTCGAAGCTCGCAACGCGCAGCATCGGCGTTACGCGCGTGCCGTCGGCTCTTACCTCCCATAGCTCGGCGAATTCCGGATCCCAGCCGAGCCGCGCCTTCTGCGTTCCGTACATCGTGCGACCGTCGGCGGGGAACTCGTGAACCGTAACTTCCTCGAGTCCATAACTCTTCGCCTGCGCTGCGACGAAGTCCGCGGCGATGCGAAATCCCTTCGACGCGCGCATGCGATGCTGCCGCGTGATGAACTCGAGATTGCGCTTCGCCGAGGCGCCGGAGAGCTCTCCTGCGAGCGCGGCGACCGTGGGCTCGGGGAGCAGCGGCACCGTAGAGGAGTGCTGCGCAGTGGCGGCAAGCGGGATGGCGCACGAAAGGAGCGCGATGAGCGGGAGTCGGATGCGCATGGAGTGGTCTTGGGGAGGCAGGCGGGGTGATCGAAGTGAGTCTGCCCTCTCGCGCGAGTCGCTGTCAAGACGACCTGTTCCTCTGGCCAGTAAGCCTCGTGCCGTTGCCATCCGCCGTAGAATTTTCCCAACCATGAAAACCATCTGAGTCGGCGATGCATCCAAGCAGATGAAAAGGTGGGGATCTCCTACTCGTCGCACTTCCAATCGCACTGCGGAATACCATGCCGAACACGTCAGCCGATCTCACTCCGAGCGCTCAGCGGCGCCGCAAGCCATGCGGCTCCGCCGCGCTCGGCATCCTCGTACTCTCGCTCGGCGTGGGCACCGCAACCTCACTCTTCGGCCTGGTCGACTGTATCCTGCCGCACTCGGCCCCGATGGTCGCGTGCCAGACGCTGGCGGAGATGAGCAGCGGACAGCCGAGCTTCGCGATCACGCATCTGCCCACACGCGCCGAGCTCAAGGACCGCGTGTCCGATGTGTACGAGGCGGGAGTCGAAAACGCCACCGATGCGATCGACTCGATCCCCGAGGTGGCCGCCGGACTCGGCGAGCGCGCGATGCTCGCGGTGCTCGGCGTTGCGGCGTTGGCGATCCTGCTCGCCTGCATGCGCCTCGCATCGAGACTGATCACTTCCACGAGCACGGCAGCCCTCGCCGCGGGAACCACACTCGGCGCCGTAGCACTCGCGGTACTCTCCGCTCGCGCGCTCGATCTACCAGCGATAGGTCCGCGCGCGATCGCCTTTGCACTGTGCATCTCCCTCCTCGCGGTGACGTTCGCACGGAAGGCGGAGGCAAAGGTCGCGGTGGCGTGATAGGGGCCAGCGGTGCGCCGGAACACAGGCACGAACCATAGAAATACGGACAAAAACGGAGACTACGGATCGCGGTCGCCATTTCCGCTGGTGTCAGTTCATTCCGTTTTTGTCCGTATCTCGATTGTTGATGCCTGTGTTCCAGCGGGGCCGTTCTCCGCGTCGCGCGCGGGAGCTCGGCGCGGTATGTTGGGCGATCACTCGCACACGCCCCGGAGCCCGATGCCTGTTCGCACTCTCGCTGTCATGGTGTTCGCGATTGCCGCCTCTGGCGCCACAAGCGCAGAGGCGCAGTCGCCCAAGCCGATCTTCACGTATCAGGAAGTGATGATCCCTGTGCGCGACGGCGTGCATCTGCAGACCGTGATCCTCACGCCGGTCGACGCGAAGGGGCCGCTGCCGATTCTTTTTCGTCGCACGCCGTACGGAGTTCCCGATCACGCGCCAACGGAGGTCGCGCCGAATCTCAAGGAGCTCGAGGCCGACGGGTACATATTCGTCATTCAGAATCTACGCGGACGCTTCAAGTCCGAGGGCGTCTTCCTGCTCTCGGAGGCCGCCAACCTCGCCGACTCGACCTCCGTCAACGAGACCACCGATGCGTACGACAGCATCGACTGGCTCGTGAAGAACGTCGCGGGCAACAACGGCAAAGTGGGCATGTATGGCGTCTCGTACGACGGTCTCACCACGGCGATGGCGCTCCTCCATCCGCATCCTGCGCTCAAGGCGATGAGCGAACAGGCGACGCCGGTCGACCAGTGGATGAACGACGACATCCACCGCTATGGCGCGCTGCGCGAGAGCTACGCTTTCGAGTATTCGGTGCTCGAGCAGGCCGACAAGAACAAGAACACGGACTTCGCGTTCGACATCTACGACGGATACTCGTGGTATCTCGCGCTCGGTCCGGTCTCCAACGTCAACGCGAAATACGCGCACGGCAAGCTCTCATTCTGGAACGATGTCGTCGCGCATCCAGACTACGATGCATTCTGGAAGAAGGAGGCATGGGTCAATCAGCTCCACGCCTCGACCGTTCCGAATCTGAACGTCGCCGGATTCTGGGACCAGGAGGATCCGTGGGGACCGTGGCAGGTCTTCCGCCACGCGGCGGAGCACGATCCGGATCACACGAACTTCATGGTGGCGGGCCCGTGGTTCCACGGCCAGTGGCGCCAGCCCAAGGGCGACAGCCTTGGCCTCATGTCCAATGGTGGACACGAGACGTCACGCGAGTTCCGCGAGACGATCGAAGCGCCCTTCTTCCGCTACTACCTGCACGGCGAAGGAACGAAGCCAGCGTGGCGCGCGTCGACCTTCCAGTCGGGCTCGAATCAATGGCGCACGTACGCCGAGTGGCCGCCGAACGAGTCGAAGCCGACGAATCTGTATCTGCAGACCGACGGAACGCTCTCATTCGCGAAGCCCGCCGCGGCGCGCCCGCGTGCGTCGTATCGCGAGTACGTCTCCGATCCCGCGAATCCGGTTCCGTATCGCCAGCGGCCCATCTCGCCGACGTATCCGTCGGGCGACTGGCGGGCGTGGGAGGTCGCCGACCAGCGCTTCGTCGACCATCGTCCCGATGTGTTGAGCTACACGAGCGCACCGCTCGAGCGAGACGTCGTGATCACCGGCGAGCTCGCCGCGGATCTCTTCGCGTCGACGTCGGGCACCGATGCGGACTTCATCGTCAAGCTGATCGACGTCTATCCGGAGAATGCAACGGCGAACGCATGGGATGCGGACCAGGGACCGAAGCCGCTGCAATACGCGCACTCGGTGAACGGCTACGAGCTACCGGTCGCGATGGAGGTTCGCCGCGGCCGCTACAACGCGAGCTACGAACATCCGCACGCGCTCGTCGCGAACGCGCCAGTGGAGTGGAAGATCCCGATGCGCGATCGCGACTATGTCTTTCTGAAAGGGCACCGAATCATGGTGCAGGTGCAGTCGACGTGGTTCCCGTTGATCGACCGCAACCCGCAGAAGTTCGTGCCGAGCATCTACAAGGCGACCGAAGCCGACTTCACAAAGGCGACGCAGCGCGTCTACTCATCTCCCGCGCTGCCTTCGCACATCGTGCTTCCTGTCATGCCGTAGCTACTTTCCCATCGTGAGCACGACGCGGAAGCGCGCCTTGTTGCTCATCATGAGATCGTAGCCTTCCTGCGCTCGCTCGAGAGGCATCGTCTGCGTGATCGGCGTGACGCCGGCGAGCGCGCTGAACTTCATCGTGTCCTCGGAATCGATCGAAGAGCCCGATGCCCACCCGGCCACCGACTTGCTCCCGCCGATGAGCGCGAGCGACGATACCGGCATCGGGTCGAACGCCGCGCCGACAATGAGCAGCTTGCCGCCAATGCCTAACCCCGGGATCATCTCCGCCATCGCTGCCCCGTTCGTGACCGTCGTGAGGATGACCTTCGCGCCGCCGAGCTTCGCGAGCGCTTCGCCGGCCTTGCCGTCCGCACTGTCGATGTAGATGTGTGCGCCGAGCTTCTTCGCGAGCACTTCCTTGTCCGCACCGCGGGCAATGGCGATCGTGCGGAAGCCCATCTTCACCGCGAACTGCACGCCGAGATGTCCGAGGCCGCCGATACCGTGCACCGCAACCGTGTCGCCCGCGACTGCGCCGCTGTTGCGCAGCGAGTTGAACGTCGTGACCCCCGCGCACATGAGCGGGCCAGCATCGATGTCAGACACTTCATCCGGGATGTGCGCGAGCGCTTCCTTTGGCACGAGGATGTAGTCCGCGTATCCACCATCGAAGGAGATCCCCGAGATGAGCGGGTTGTTGAGACACGCGACGAAATTCCCGCGGCGGCACGAGTCGCAGTAGCCGCAGCTCCCGCCGTACCAGCCGATGCCGACGCGGTTGCCGACCTTCCATCCGAGCACTCCGGCACCCAGCGTCTCCACGACTCCAGCCGCCTCGTGTCCCGGAACGCGCGGGAAGGTGAGTCCGGGCCAATGCCCCTCCACGGTGAGCGAGTCGCTATGGCAAATGCCGCACGCGTTCACCTTCACGAGCACCTGCCCGGCGCCCGGAGTCGGCACGTCCTTCTCGACCAACTCCAGCTTCCCGCCGGCCTTCGACACCTGCATCGCGCGCATCTTCGCCATTTCAGCTCCTCTCGATCGTATCCTAACGATTGTCACCCTCGAACGTGGTGAACGCACGGCCACTACTGAATGATCCCTGCCAGCGCCTTACCTTTTCGCGCATGAGAGAGCCGGCGCTCGATGAGGCGGGTGAGCGCGCGCGCGTGCTCGTGCTACGCCACGGCTGGAACGCCACAGCGTATCAGATTCTCAACCGCGGGATCACCCTCTGGTTTTCGGCTCGCGGCGATGCAGTCGTCGGCTACGTGCGCCGGAGCGGCGTGCGAGTCGTCGCCGGCGCACCGGTGTGTGTCCCCGAGCGCCTCGGCGAAGTCGTCGCCGAGTTCGCTTCGGATGCGCGCGTCGCACGCGATCGCGTGTGCTACTTCGGCGCCGGCGAGCGGCTCGAGTCGACCATCATCGCCCGCGGCGCGCGTGACGGAGGCGGCATGGTCGGCCTCGGTGCGCAGCCCAGCTGGGATCCGCAGCGGTGGAACGGGGTCATCGCACGCCGCGCGTCGCTTCGCGCGCAGCTCAATCGGGCGCGCAACAAGGGAGTGACCATCTCGCGATGGAACCCGGCGCGCGCGCGCAACAGTCCCGAGCTCGAGAAGCTCCTCGACGAATGGCTGCGGACGCTCGGACTTCCTCCGCTGCACTTTCTCATCGAGACCGACACCATCGCGCTGACGATCGACCGACGCATCTTCGTCGCCGAGCGCGCAGGTGCTGCGGTGGCGTATCTCGTTGCGTCGCCGGTGTCGGCGCGGCGCGGCTGGCTCATCGAACAGATCGTGCGCGGCGCGGGAGCGCCGAACGGGACTTCGGAGCTTCTCGTCGATGCCGCGATGCGTACGCTCGCGGACGAAGGTGCGGTGTACGTGACGCTCGGGCTGGCGCCGCTCTCACGCCACTCTACCTTCGCCGATCCCGGAGTGCCGGTCTGGCTGCGACTCGTGCTGCAGTGGGTGCGTGCACATGGTCGGCGCTTCTACGACTTCGACGGACTCGATCGTTTCAAGGCGAAGTTTGCACCGGATCAATGGGAGGAGATCATCGCGATCGACGATCGCTCCCCATTCTCCATGCGCGCGCTGTGGGCGATATCCGCGGCATTCGGTGGTGAATCGCCGGTGATCCTCCTCGGGCGCACCATCGCGCGAGCCGTCGCACAGGAAATGCGTTGGCTCACGAGGCGGTGAGCGAGGCTCATCAGCCGTGGTCCTTCTTCTGCGGCTCGTGCGGGCGTCCGTCCTGGCTCTTTTCCTTCCCCGGCTCAGGCGTTGCACCCTCTTCAGGCTTCTGCTTCAACTTGGCGATCTCGGCATTGCTCTTCTGCCCCTGCTGCCCCTCGATGTGATCGTGGCCGCTGTGGGGATCGTGGCGCTGTTTGGACATGCCGCACCTGTTTGATTTGAGGTTGATGACGTGAATTCTACGCAAGAAGCAGCCCGCCCGTGGCGCGCTGCGAGCAGATTGCTTCCCGCAACGCACGAGTGGAGCGCAACGGTATGAGTGGCGAACAGGAGTTGAAGGGTCCCGATTTCGCGGCAGGCGTTCCGCTGGCACTGATCCCAGACGGCGGAATGCTCCTCGGCCACGCGCACGGGAAGGCGGTCCTTCTCTCGCGAAGAGATGGCGAGGTCTTCGCCATCAGCGCGACGTGCACGCACTACAGCGGGCCACTCGGGGAAGGGCTGCTTGTAGGCGACACCGTCCGTTGTCCGTGGCATCACGCGTGCTTTAGTCTCCGAACCGGTGAGGCCATCTCTGCTCCCGCGCTCGATCCCGTATCGCGGTGGGAGATCGAGCGCCGCGACAACGACATCGTGGTGACGGCCGAGATCAAGGCTCCCGACGGTGCCACACCTGCGGTCTCCAGCTCAGCGTGGCGCTCGAATGCCGGCGCATCCGATGTCCAGCGCGTCGTCATCGTCGGCGCGGGCGTCGCCGGCAATGCGGCTGCGGAGATGCTGCGCCGCCTCGGCTTCAGCGGCTCGATCACCATGCTCGGTGCCGACCGCGAGAAGCCGTACGATCGTCCCAATCTGTCGAAGGACTATCTCGCCGGCACAGCCGAGGAGAGCTGGCTGCCATTGCGCGGTCCGGATTTCTACGAGAAACACGACATCGAGATCCTGACCTCTACCGTGGCGACCGCTCTCGATGTCGCGGCGAAGTCGGTCATGCTCGCGGATGGCACCTCGCGTTCATACGATCGCCTGTTGCTCGCCACCGGAGCGACGCCGATCCCGCTCGACATTCCAGGCGCGACTCTCCCGCACGTCCATTATCTGCGCACGCTCGATGATGCGCACCTCATCATCGCGGCGGCAGCGCAAGCGCGGAGCGCCGTGGTAATCGGCGCGAGCTTCATCGGCCTCGAGGCGGCCGCATCGCTGCGGACGCGAGGACTCGATGTCCACGTGGTCGCTCCCGACGCGATCCCGCTCCAGAAGGTGTTTGGCGCGCAACTCGGCGCGCACATTCGCGAGCTGCACGAGTCAAAGGGAGTGAAGTTCTCGCTCGGGAGATCGGTAACCGTGATCGGCGAGGACGCCGTTACTCTCGACGAAGGCGAAGCCGTGCTCGCCGACGTCGTGGTCGTTGGAATCGGTGTGCGTCCGAATGTCGAGCTCGCGAAGCAGGCGGGATTGACCGTGGAGAATGGAGTCGTAGTGAACCAATTTCTCGAGTCGAACATCCCCGGCGTCTACGCGGCCGGCGACATCGCGTCCTTCCCGTATCGCACCGGCGAGCGCATTCGCGTCGAGCACTTCGTCGTCGCCGAGCGTCAGGGGCAATGCGCAGCGAAGAACATGCTCGGCGCACGAGTCCCCTACGAGGATATCCCGTTCTTCTGGACCGTCCACTTCGACACTTCGATTCGATACGTCGGTCACGCGACGAAGCCCGACGAGATCCTCGTCGCCGGCGCGATCGATAAAGGCGACGCGCTCATCGCGTACGCGGAAAAGGGACGGATGGTCGCATTCGCGTCGATCGGGCGCGACCTCTCGTGTCTGCGCGCGGAGCATGCGCTCGAGACCGACGATGCGAAGGCGATGACGGAGCTCATGGCGACGTAACGGCCGCGCACAACCTAACCGTGACTCTCCGCGCCGGGTAAAGCCGGCGGCGTTTCCGCTACCGGAATGAGGATCTCCGGCGGCCGCCGCAACACGGCGAAGCCGAAGGTCGCGCACGCGAGACCGGCGAGCGTGCCGCCCAGAACGTCGGTGGGCCAGTGTGCGCCGAGGTACACGCGAGCGATCGCGGCGAGCACGATGAAAGCGGCGGCGAGCGCGCGCGCTGATCGGGACACCGCCTGCGACCGTATCGTCTCCGAGACCATGTACGTGCCGAGTCCGAAGATCACGACCGCGAGCATCGCGTCGGCCGATGGATACGACATCCCGCCGGCCGCTGTGAGCCTCGGACTGATGCCGTGCGGCCGCGGCCGCGCGACGCTGTACTTCAGAATCGCGTTCAGCAGCTGCGCTGCGATGCACGTGCCAGCGTAGTACGCCGCGCCACGCGCGTCGCCGCGATAGTAGAGCGTGATCGCGAACGCGATCGCTGCGGGAATCGCGAGCTTTCCCGATGTGAAGGTGATCGCGAGAAACATCGCGGTGAGCCAGGGCTCGGCGCCCGAGCGCAGCGACAGAATCAGATCGAGGTCGAGAGCGCTCGTCTGCCGCGCAACTACGAAGGCGGTGAGCACGCCGAAAAGCACTGCGAACGCGAGGGCTGCGTACGCGAGAGAAGGCCTGTTCGTCGGCCGCTCGTAGAGTCTGCCTGACATGGTACGGTGAATATACTCTCCATACCGATTCGTATGTCCGTCGAAAAATTCAGTCCGCCGAAAGAATCTCTGTCACACCGAGGAATCGCCGAGCATCACCTTCGAGACCGGATAGACTATGAATCGCGGAAAAATCCGCCCGCTCACGGCCACGACCCGGTTGATCAGCCCGGTCACGAGAACAGGCCTACCGCGCATCATCGCCGCATAGCCGACACGCGCGACATCGGCTGACGTCATCTTCGGTATGAGCTTGCTCTTGAACAGCGGCAGCGAGTCGGCGCCCGCCTCCGCTGCCCAGCCGGTCAGCGTCGCACCAGGGCACAGCGTCGTGAGCGTAACGCCGGTGCCGCGTAACTCGCGCGCGATCGCCTCGCCGAGGCTGAGCACGTAAGCCTTCGTCGCGCAGTAGGTGGCCATGTTCGGTCCGGGCTGAAACGCCGCGACCGACGCCACCAGCATCACGCGCCCGCGCTTGCGCGCCACCATCCCCGGCAGGATCGCACGCGTGAGCGCCGTGAGCGACGCGACATTGAGCTCGATCATCGCGTCGATGCGGTCGGGCTCCTCGCGCACGAACGGACCGGAATCGCCGAAGCCCGCGTTGTTGACGAGCACATCGATCTGCATGCCACCGGCCTCGAGCAGCGCTGCCAGCTCGCGCGCCGAGCCGTGCGCGCTCAGATCCTTGGTGATCACAGTCGCTGCGACCCCGAGCGCGCGGAGCTCGACCGCAATCGCCTCGAGCTCCGCGGTGCGCCGCGCGGTGAGCACGAGGTCGTGTCCGTGACGGGCGAGCTCGCGGGCGAGGTCGGCACCGATGCCGCTCGATGCGCCCGTAACGAGCGCGAGCGGGCGCGGGATGTTGTTTTGCATGGTGCTCCTTCGTAGTTGACTCGTGGCGCCCAGCTCTCCTGCAGCTTCCATCCACACCCAGATACAACATGCGCAGCAGGCAACTTGGTTCCATCGGCCCCGTCGTCTCCGAGCTCGGACTCGGCTGCATGGCCATGTCCGACGCCTACGGACCCTCCGACCGCGACGAGTCGATCGCCACGATCCGCGCGGCGCTCGACGCGGGCATCACACTTCTCGACACAGGCGATTTCTACGGCATGGGGACGAACGAGCTTCTCATCCGCGACGCGCTCGCGGGGCGGGATCGGAGCGCCGTGGCGCTCAGCGTGAAGTTTGGCGCGCTCCGCGATCCCGACGGCGCCTTCCTGGGCTACGACGGTCGACCGAACGCGGTGAAGAATTTCCTCACCTACTCGCTGCGCCGCCTCGGCACCGACTACATCGACATATATCGGTTGTCGCGCGTCGACCCGAACGTGCCGATCGAGGACACGGTGGGCGCGATCGCGGAGATGATCGCGAAGGGCTACGTGCGCTACATCGGACTGTCGGAGGCGGGGGCGGATACCGTGCGGCGCGCGCATGCGGCGCACCCGATCTGCGACCTGCAGATCGAGTACTCGCTCTTCTCGCGCGGCATCGAAGCGGAGATTCTCCCCACGACGCGCGAGCTCGGCATCTCGATCACGGCGTACGGCGTGCTTGCGCGCGGGCTCTTGAGCGGACGATGGACCGGGATTCAGCCGGGCGCGCGCGACGGGCGCGCGAACTATCCGCGCTTCGCGGGCGAGAATCTCGAGCACAACCTGGCGCTCGTCGAAGCGCTGCGCGTGGTGGCGAGCGAGAAGGGGATCAGCGTCGCGCAGCTCGCGATCGCGTGGGTCGCATCACGCGGCGATGACATTCTGCCGCTGGTTGGTTCGCGCCGTCGCGTGCAGCTCGCCGAGGCGCTCGACGCGATCGATGTGTCGCTCACGCCTGAGGAGCGCGCGCGCATCGAGCGCGCTGTGCCGGCGAGTGCTGCGGCCGGCGACCGCTACCCGACGCCGCTCATGAAGCATCTCGACAGCGAGCGCGGCGCAGGCGTCGCGAGTTAGCGGTTAACGCGGGGCGGCAAAAGTCCAGCCGATCATCGCGCCGTGCCCATTGATGCTCGGCGACACGGACGGGATGGCGGTGAGAAACCAGCGATTCGCCCGATTGTTCGCGCTGGTGACGTGGTTGTAGCGGAAGACCTTGAACCCCGTAAGCGTGCCCACACCGGCGCCCATGATCACGTCGCTCGCCCAGTGTGCATTCGAATAGAGTCGGGCGACGCCAACCATCGACGCACCGCCGAACATGATCGGCGCGATGAACCACGTGGACTTCGGCCACCAGCGATGCGTCTCCAGCGTGACGACCGTGGCCATCGCGAAGGCGGCCGTCGCATGCCCGGATGGAAACGACGAGCTTCCGCCGCTTTTGAAGCCGCCGCCGAAGCTGAAGTCATCGGGATCGTTGACCCCCGCGTGACTCGGCCGTTGGCGCCCGGCGAGCCCCTTGATCAGATACGTCACTCCTGCGCTCACGACGATGGCTTCGGTGCTGTGAAGTCCGAGATCTGCGACACGATCGAAGTGTCCGAGTCGCCCGACCCCATACATCGCGACCCCTGCGATCAGCACTCCGGGACTGCCGATGAAGTTGAACGCCTTCGCGGCGTGTGAAGCGGAGCGATTGAGTTGCGCATCCGGCTCGCGAATCTCGTTCGCGATCTGGCTGTCGAAGGGGCGGAGCGCGCCGGCGCCCGCAACGAAGGCGCCGAGGATCCACGGGTCGCTGCGCGTAAACAGCGACGGATGATGCTTGCCATCGACGGCAGAGTCGGAAAGGTTGCTCGCCTGAGCGTGTCCTGCCGGAACAACGGCGACGAGCGCTGTAGCAATCACGAGCAGGTAACGGCCGCAGTGAAGTATGCGCATGCGTAAGGCGTGGTTGTTATGTTGCGGGCAGAAATGAAATGAACCGGTAGGCGTAGTTCGGTCGTGAATGGAATCTCGCCCTCGCAACCGTCTTTCGCCACTCATGTAATCTGCACGTCAGCTACGTCATCTTAAGTTCTCGCGTGCATCACAGGTAAGGTGCGCTCGGGCGATTGAGATCGGGACCATGAGCACTTTCGCGCGGGCAGAACAGTGTGTGGTGTCTGCCGTGCTGGACTTCATCAACGGAAGATGCCGGGTACGCACGCGCCGTCGCACATCGTACTCCGACGACTGATTCTGGAGTGTCTTTTGCTCGGATGCGCGCTGCTTCCAGCTCGTATTGTCGCGCAGGAGCCGACTCGGGGTCCGTCGACGTCGCCACTCACGCTCGAAGAGGCGATCGATCTCGCACGTGCATCCAACGCACAATTGCCCGTTGCGCTGCTCGATTCCACGATTGCGCAGGCGGAGCTTCGCGAAGCGCGGGCGAGCCGCTGGCCCAGACTGTCGCTGGAGAGCAGCGCCAACTTCGGTGGACCGCTCGCGTACACGACGTCACAGGGATTACTGCAGATCGTTGGAAGCGATACGCTCTTCTCCGGCGGATTGCGGCGCGCCAATCTGCGTGCGGCTCGATATCGAATTCAGTTTGCGGGCGCGGGCTATCGCATTGCTCAAAAGGACGTGGATCTCGACGTACGGCTGCGATTCGCCGAGGCGCTGCGGGCTGAGGAAGGAATCGCGATTCGTACGCAGGGAATCGAGCGGTTGCGCAGCTATCTCGCGCACATTCAGGCGCGCCAGGCCGCCGGGCAACCGGTCGGCAGCGATGTCCTGACGGCGCAGGTGCGCCTCGGGAGGGAAGAAGCAACGCTCGCCGACAGTAGGCGAGCACTGGACGAAGCGCGTTTCGAGCTGAATGACCTCATGGGTCGTGATCCGCGATCATCACTGACTCTCGTCGAGCTGCCCACTCCCTCGCCACCGATTTCAGTCGCCGATTCGCCGTGGCTCGCTTCACCGGAAATGAGACGGGCAGCGCTGAACAATCTGATTACCCAGGCTGGCTTCGCGGCTACACTCTCGGAACGCAGACCGCAACTCTCCATGTCGGCCAACCTCGGAGTCATTCCTACATTCAGTTCCACCAATCCCGGCACCGGTCCCTTCAGCGGGAGCGGCCTCGGGGGCGCGCTCATGTTTTCGCTGTCATGGCCACTCCTGGACGCCGGCGTTTTTCGCTCTCGACTCGAGCGCGCGAATCTGCTCACGCAGCAGGCACGCGGCGCTGCGGCGGTCGTGCGACGGCAATCGCGGTTGTCGTGGCAACTCGCCGATGTTCAGCGAACGCGAGTCTATGAGCAGGTGCAGATTTGGGCCGGCAACGTGCCGCTCGCGCGCGACGCATCGCTTCAAATGGAGAGCATGTATAACGGAGGAGCCGCCACTGCACTGGAGGTGTTGGACGCCTATGCCGCGTGGGTCGATGCCAACGAGTCATACGCGGATGCCGTGCTGCGTTTTCGCCAGGCCGAGGCCGCGGCGCTGCGATGGGGCACCCCGTGAGACATCCCGTAGCGCGGGTTCTCAGCTCGGTGTTGCTCGTACTCGTGCTCGCAGTCTGCTCGCAGGATAGGGCGTCGGGTGATGCGCCGGCCGCGACTGCCGCGCAACGCCAAGCGGCGGACAGCGGCGCATCCGTAGCGACTCCCGTTCATATGGCGCTCGTCAAGCGTGGAGGTCTCGCCGTCACAGTGAGCGGGCCCGGTCGCACGGATGCGCTCGATGTTCAAAAAGTGCGAGCTCCATTCGCTGGCACGCTACAATCATTGCGCGTCGTGATTGGAGACCGCGTGCAAGGGGGCGAGGAGATTGGCGCGGTGGTAAGCCAGACGAGTCAGGCGGCGCTCGCGGGAGCGATGGTGATGCAGCGGGAGGCAAAGACGGCGATGCAGCGGAGCGACGCAGCACGCGCGATCCAGCTCGCGAAACAGGGATTGGTGCAAACAGCGCTTCTCGCGCCGCGCGCCGGGGTAGTGATCTCACGGGGAGCGAGTCAGGGTGATCTGCTGAGTCCAGGAGACAGCATCATCAGCATTGCCAGCGCCAGCTCGATCGTGTTCATCGCGCACATCACCCAGAGCGATCTGTCGCGCATTCGTCCAGGGCAGCAGGCGGTCATCGATGCGCCAGGACGTTCAGGCGGCGCGAACGGCGTTGTGCATGGACTTCTGCCCGCCGATACGAGCACGCTGAGCGTGCCCGTACGCATCGACTTGCGTCCGACGGGCGCGGCCGTTCCGATCGGCTTGTTCGGGACCGCGCACATCGTCGTCGGTGAACAGACGAATGCATCCATAGTGCCGGCCGCTGCGATACTCCGGGATGATGTGAACGGCACTTCGCGCGTCGCCGTTGTCGACGGGGGAGGGCGCGTGCATTGGACGCTCGTGAGCGTTGGCGTGCAGCAGGGAGACTCCGTTCAGATCGTGTCCCCACTGCTGGCGGCGGGCACGCGCGTGATCGTCTCCGGACAAGTCGGACTCCCCGATTCCAGTCATGTTGTAGAAAGCACGAAGGATTCGAGCGCCATCACTCCCGAGCGATCGGCCCCGGTCGTTCCTTGAAGTTCATCACGTCGGCCCGGCAGCGTGCGGTCGGGATTTTTCTGCTTCTCGGGATTCTCGCCGCCGCCGGAGCATACGAAGCCGGCGCACTCCCGTCGTCGATCTTTCCGTCAGTCACCTTCCCGCAGGTGAAGGTGATCGCGGATGTCGGAGATGAACCTGCGGCTCAAATGATGCCCACGGTCACGCGCGTCGTCGAGGAGGCGATTCTTCGCGTGCCGGGAATCATCCTCGTGCGCTCGACGACGTCGCGTGGCTCATCGGAGCTGTCCGCGGAATTCACGTGGAATACGAACATGCAGACGGCTCTCAATCGCGTTCAGGCCGAGACGCAACGGATTCGGCCAGATCTGCCGCCGCAGGCCCGTATAGACGTTGAGTGGATGAACACCGCGACCTTCCCGATTCAAGGCTACGCGCTTTCCTCGGCAACGCTGACCCAGGCACAGCTCTGGGATCTTGCGCAGTTCACACTCAAGCCCGCACTCGTGCGCATTCCCGGCGTCGCACAAGTGCAGATCCAGGGCGGCCGGCAGCGAGAATTTCAGGTGCACCTCAATCGCGCTGCCTTGATCGGCCGGCATCTCGCCGTGTCTGATGTCGTACAGGCGATCACCGCCAACAATGATGTCGTTTCGACAGGACTTAGCGAGCAGAACCACGAGCTCTATCTCACTCTCGTCACCGGCCGCGTGAGCGGCTTGGACTCGCTTGCGCAGATCGCCGTTCCCGTGCCGGGAGGGACTCCAGCCACACTCGCTGACCTCGGGAAGGTTCTCGTCGCCGACGCGGTCTCGTACGTGCGGACGAGCGCCGACGGTCACAGCGCGGTGCTCTTGAACGTCGTACGCCAGCCGTCAGCCAACACCGTAGCCATTGCCAACGGCATCGAGCGCCTCTTCAAGGAACAACCCGACCTGCTACCCGCGGGCGTGCAATGGAGCAACTTCTATGATCAGGCGAAATTCGTCTCCGACTCGGTACGAGGTGCGCGTGATGCAATCATCATCGGAGTCGTACTTGCCGCCCTGGTGTTACTCCTCTTTCTCCGCAACTGGAGCTTCACACTGATTGCCGTGGCCGCGATTCCGATCACGGTGGCAGTGGTAGGGCTCGCGCTCGGCGTTGCGGGACAGACGATCAATCTCATGACGCTGGCCGGCATCGCGGCGTCGCTCGGCCTCATTGCCGATGATGCGATCGTGGTGATCGAGAACATCGATACGCATCACAGAGAAGGCACGACGAAGGATCCAACTGAGAGTGGCGCAGGCGAGCTCCGACCTGCGCTCATCGGGTCGAGCCTTTCCACGATCGTCATTCTTCTGCCATTCGCGCTTCTTACGGGCGTCGTGGGGGCTATTTTCAAGCCGCTCGCACTGACCATGGCGCTGGCACTCGTCATCTCCTTCTTCGTCGCGCTCGTTGCCGTTCCGGTCGCGGTAAGTCTCCTGCGACGGAAGGACTCGAAGCGTAAAGACCCGGAAGCACCCACCGCCGCCGTCACGATGCCGGCGATTGCGGCGACCGCCCAACAGGCCGCGATGCGAGCTTCCGACGGCCAGCGAATTGGGGAGGAAACTCGCATTCCAATCTGGGCGCGCGTGAAGGGCGCGTTCTCGTCGGCAAGCGCACGGGCGAACCGGGGGTATTGCGCTCTGATCGACCAGTTTCTTCGCCGTGGTGCGATTGCCCCCATCGTCACACTGGTGCTTCTAGGGACGACCTACGTGTTGTACGGACGCATCGGCACGGATTTTCTGCCCAGTATGGATGAGGGCTCGATCATCCTGGATTATTGGACGCCTCCGGGGACATCGCTCTCCGAAACTGATGAAATGCTGCGCGCAGCCGAGCGCGTGATCGACTCGGTCCCTGATGTCGAAAGCTATTCCCGTCGAACGGGCACGCAGCTTGGCTTCTTCATAACCGAGCCCAATCGCGGAGACTACGTAATCAAGCTCAAGCCGCTCAAAGAGCGCCGGGGCGTCGATGAGATCATCGATGAACTGCGAACGAAAATCGGAAACGTCGAACCTGCCATTCACACGGACTTCGGGCAGTTGCTCGAGGATAACATCGGCGATCTGACCGGTGGAACGCCTCAGCCGATCGACGTGAAGATATTCGGCGACGATCCCACTCTGCTCGCCCAAAAGGCCGATCAGGTCGCGAAGCTGCTCGACAAAGTGTCGGGGGTCGAGGACGTGTTCAACGGCATCGTGATCGCGGGGCCAGCGCTTTCCGTCCACGTGAATGCAGTGGCGGCCGCTCGCTTCGGTCTGAATACCCGGATGGTTGCGGAAGCGGTGGAGCCGGCGATCACCGGAAGTGTTGCGGGACAGATACGCGTCGGTGACCGCATGTACGACTTACGCGTTTTCGCGCCAGCCGAAGGCCCACTTTCGGCGCTGAAGATCCGCGCCGCTCCGCCATCGACGTCGCTCATTCCCCTTTCGGCGCTCGCTTCCGTCTCGACGGGCGCGCCCGAAGCCGAGATCGATCGCGAGAATTTGAAAACCTATGTGGGTGTTACCGCACGGCTCTCTGGACGCGACCTCGGAAGCGCCATGAATGACATCCGGTCACGCATCGCGCACGAGGTGCAGCTCCCACCCGGCATGCACATCGATTACGGCGGACTCTATCAGCAGCAGCAGCAGTCCTTTCTCAGTCTGTTTTACGTGCTACTTTCAGGATTGCTTCTCGTCTCCGTCGTCGTTCTTTTCGAATTCGCGGACTGGCGTGCGCCTATCGTCACGTCGCTGTGCGCGATGGCGGGACTGGCGGGCGTATTGGCCACGCTGCTGCTCACCGGGCAGACGCTCAACATATCGAGCTACGTGGGAGCGATCATGATGGTAGGAATCGTCGGCGAAAATGCGATCTTCGTCATCCACGAGGCTCAGCTTGCCCTCCGGGCAGGCCGCACGGTGCGAGACGCGTGGACAGAAGCAGCCCAGCGCCGCTTGAGGCCTGTCGCCATGACAATTCTCGCTACCGCGTTTGCCTTGGCTCCTCTGGCGTTGGCAGTCGGGCAAGGCTCTCAGCTGATGCAGCCGCTCGCGATCGCGGTAATTGGCGGCTTCGTGCTCTCCGGTCCGATCGTGCTGCTGGTTCTGCCGGGACTGTATTGTTTGCTGGATCCGCACGGCAAGCTTGGGAAAAGCTAGTCGCCTTCGCGGTGCCTTCGCGTCAAGTGGAACGAGGATGCTCTTCCCGGTTCTGCAGGGGAAAAGTGACGGCCACTCGCGTTCCACGGTCCGTTGCCGGCTCGAGTACGATTCGCGCGCCATGCGCGTCCGCTATCCATCGGGCGATCGCGAGACCAAGTCCTGCGCCCGGAGTGGTCCCGCGCACGGACTCGGCGCGATAGAAACGATCAAAGACGCGCCCAACGTCTGCTTCCGCGATTCCCACTCCGTCATCTACTACTGAAAACGTCGCGCCTTCAGCGCCAACACGTACGGCGATCACCACTGATCCGCCACACTCGCTGAACTTGATGGCGTTGTCCAGTATGATCAGCGCGAGCTGGCGAAGGAGCGTCGGATCGCCTTCGATCACGGCCTCGTCCGCCTCCTCCACGTGAAGCGTGACGCCGCGCCTCGCCGCAATCCACCCTGCGGTCGCCACACTCTCGAGCGCGATCTCATCGAGCTGTACGCGCGTGGAAACAATAGCACGCTCACCTGCATCGGCACGGGCGAGCGTGAAGAGGTCGTTGATTAGTAACGACAACCGTTCGACTTCACCGCGAAGCTCGGTCAACGCGTGTTCGTAGGCCGCGGCCTCGCGCGGCTGTTCGAGCGTGACATCAACGCGGCTCCGAATCACTGCGACCGGCGTACGAAGCTCGTGCGCGGCGTCGGCCATGAAGCGGCGCATCTGCTCCATGGAGTGCTCGACGGGCACGATCGATTGTCTGGCGAGAATCCAACCGCCCGCTGCGACGAGGATCAGTCCCAACGCTCCCAATCCACCCACCAGGGCTACCAGGGTGGAGTATCGGTCATCCGTCAGATCCCGATCCACGACGGCCGCCGCCACAAAGGTCTTTCCTCCCCTCGTGACAAATCGCTCCGCGTATGCCTGAAGTGTCTGGTCATCAGTAGCTTCCCACCGATTTGTCGCGAACGAGTTCGCCGCCGCGTTCCGGGCGAGCTCACGGAGCGTGCTGTCTGCCGTCCCCGGCACGAGCGAGTTTCCTTCGAGATCGAACAGGTAGAGTTTCCGCCCAGGAAGTCGGAGCTTGCTGACCGCGTCGATCGACTCGCTTCTTGGTGACCGTCCGTCAGCCTCGCCGTTGTTCGCCGCGTTCGCGACGTCCAGCGTCGCTTCACGGAGCGAGGATTCGAGGTCGGCGGAAACGCCGTGCACCAATCCTGCAAACAGCAGGGCGCCAAGGGCGACCAATACCACTGCGAAGGTTCCAACGTACCAGGCGGTCAGCCGGAGCCGGAGCCGCC
>JBDTJH010000152.1:0-11792 GCA_039935955.1 Gemmatimonadaceae bacterium | reverse complement strand
CGTGAGTGGAACAAACGGACAGGGCCATGCGATTGCGCACGGAAGAAGCTTGACGCGCGTGCGCGTACCCCGCTACTTCCACTCATTCCACTCACACCCGGATCGGAACATATGATGCGCGGCGGTAATGCAAGGCGCCTGTGCGCGGCCGCGGCGATGCTCGCGACCGCTGCGTGCGGGCGCGAAAAGGAGGCGCCGAAGACGGTGGCGAAGGGTGCCGTGATCGACACGACGGCGCCCGGCCTCGCCGCGACCGCGACGGGATTCAAGCTTCCCGAATCGGTGCGTTACGACTCCGCGAACGACATCTTCTACGTCTCCAACATCAACGACGGCCCCGTCACCAAGAAGAACGGCGGCTTCATCTCGCGCATGAAGCCGGATGGAACGATCGACTCGCTCAAGTTCATCGCCGGCGGCCGCGATGGCGTCACGCTCAACTCGCCGAAGGGGCTGGCGCTCATCGGCGACACGCTCTGGGTCGCGGACATCGACGCAGTGCGCGCGTTCAACGTGCGCACGGGCGCACCCGTGGCGACCGTCGATCTCTCGTCGTTTCACGCGCTCTTCCTCAACGACATCTGCGTCGGCGGCGACGGGGCGCTCTACATCACGGACAGCGGGACGAAAGGCGAAGCGATGACGCACGTCGCGGGCTTCGACCGGATCTTCCGCATCGACGCGGCGCACAAGGCGACGATTGCCCTCGCCACGGACTCACTGCAATCGCCCAACGGCATCACCTGGGACAAGACGGGAAATCGCTTCATCATCGTCCCCTCCAACAAGGTGCCGCAGATTCTCGCGTGGCGCCCCGGCACCGCGCTGCCGATCATCATCGGATACGGTTCAGGCGAATACGACGGTGTCGAGATTCTGGCGGATCGTCGACTCATCGTCACCAGCTGGGCCGACTCCACCGTTTCGATCCGCGACGGCAACGTTCGCTCGGCGATCCGCAATCTCCCGTCGCCCGCGGACATCGGCATCGATACCCGGCGCATGCACATCGCGGTGCCGCTGCTCGAAAAGAACCGCGTCGAGATCATCACCATCCCTGCCCGCAAGGACGCCCAGTGACCCGCACGATCGTGGGAGCGATGGCCTTCGCCATCGCCTTGAGCTCGCTCGCAGGCTGCGCGAAGGACAAGCACCGCGGCGCGAAGGTAGACACGCTCAGCGACTCCGCTGCGACCGCCTCCGCCAAGGCGATCTCGCGCGCGGCCGGCGGTACTACCGTTTCGCTGACCGTCACCGGCAAGGTGCACTTCGACGGCGCGCTCACCGGACGCGCGACGTGCTCCTACGGCGGCGAGAACAACGCGCCGACGACGAAGGTCGAGGCCTTCGGGCGAAACGAGCAGGTGTCGTTCGAGATCATCAAGCCGTCCGAAGGTACGCTCCCCGTCAAGAGCGGCATCGTGGGCAGGCACGCAGGTCCGCGCATTTCGAATCTGCAGTTCGTCGTGCAGAACCAGACGTACGGCGACGGCCGCGGCACCGCGACGATCACCGACCCCGTCGGACGCATCGGCTCACTCTCGGCCAGCCACTTCTCGCGCATCGGCACCGGGAAGCGACACGGCTCCGACCTCTCGATCACGGTTCGCTGGGAGTGCGAGTAGCCGTTTGACGGGTCAGCCGTGAGCACCAGGCGCTGGATCTTCGCGATCGCCTCCTTCGGGGCGGCGATCGGTGTGTCGCTGTACATCGTCCTCTCGACATGGCCGAAACAGCACGCCGCCGTCTCGATGGACATCGGTGCGCACGGTGTGCTCCTCTGCATCGCGCTGTCGGAGCTGCTCGCGCGCGGCGCGAAGGTGTGGCTGAGCGCGATCGCGATGCGCATTCCGATGTCGTATCGCCTTGCCGTACGTGCGAGCGCCGGCGGCGACTTCGGCGCGTCGATCACGCCGAACAAAACGGGCGCCGAGCCGGCGCGCTATCTGATCATGACGGAGGCGGGGATGCATCCGGCGCAGATCCTCCTCGTGATCTACGCGGAGCTCTTCCTCGAGATGATCTCGCTCGCGCTCGTCGCGATCGGGCTCTACGTCGTCTTCCGCAACGCGGGCTCGACGCTGCTCGGCGTCGTCGGCGCGGTCGGTCTCTACGCGGCGTTCGTCCTCGGCACGGGCGCGCTCGGATTTTTTCTCTCGAAGAAGTACGGCACGACGGGCCCGGCGCCGAAGTGGGCGCGGCGCTTCAAGCTGCACGGCGCGCGGTGGAAGAAGGTGCAGCACGCGCTCGCTACGCTGCGCACGGCGATCTCCGGATTCCGCCACATGCGACTCGGCATGACGGCGCTCGCGCTCGTCGCGTCGGTGCTCCACATCGGCCTGCGACTCGCGATCCTTCCGGCCATCGTGTACTCGCTCACCGATCTGCACGTGCCGCTCGCGCCGCTCGTGCTGTGGCCCGTCGCGCTGATGTGGGGAAGTGCGATCGCGCCGCTCCCCGGCGGCGGCGGCGCGGTGGAAGTCGGCTTCAAGGCGACGCTCGGCCACGCGATTCCCGCGACGATCTTCGGCGCGGCGCTCGTCTGGTGGCGATTCTACACCTTCTACCTGTTCATCCTGCTTGGCGCGCTCGCCGCGGGAAACACCGTACTGCGAGCGCTCCGCGATGATCCCGCGGAGAATGAGGAGGAAGCGGAGCCGGCTACGGCGTAGGGTGGTCGAGCGCTCGCTTGAGCTGCTGCAGAGTCTCGACCGATACCGCACCACGCAGGGTGCGCATGCGCCCCTCCGAGTCTGTCCACGCAAGTCGATTGATCGTGGCGCCCTGCTTGTCGTATTTCTCCTCCATCATCGTGACTGCAGGATCCTGGAAGGTGCCGCGCGTCGTGTCGGGGCGCAGCCTGTCGATGAACGTGATGTAACGACCGCCGACATGGTACAGCGAGATCTCGACCGGCTCGCCACTCTCCCCGGACGACGTTCGCGATGCGAGCTCCGCGAAGGTGCCGTTCGCGAGAAAAACGCCGCTTCGCTGCCCGTTCGTTCCCTCGCCGGTGACGACGAGCTCGTGAAACGCCAAAGGATTCGCGCGAAGCACGAAGTCCTGCGCGATGGAGTCACCTGCGGGCGCGATCGGAGCGGTCGCAGCCTTGTACCCGATCAGTCGTGCGACGAGGGACTTCGTTTTCCCATCGGCGCGGGCGGCGGGAACTACCAGCGCGTAGCGCCCATCGTCGTGCGTCAGCGTCACGATCCCCGTGCCCTCGACCTGTACGCTGGCGGAGCCGAGCGGCGCACCCGATTCGCTCACCACGCGACCGGTGATCGGGATGCCCACGTTCGTGGCGGCCTCGCGCCGCGTGCTCACCGCGTCGGACATCCTCCCGGCGGTTGCTGACGAGTTCTCCGCCGCGTCTTTCGCGACTGGCGAAGCAGCGACCGGAGTTTGGGGCCGCTCCGATGCAGGCGCCGCTAGCGCCGCGGGCGCCGGCGCCGCAGGAGCCTGCGCGACGATCATCGGCTTACGCTCGACTTTTTTTTGCGAGGCATCCATCTGGTCGCTCGGCGCCCGTGCGATAGGACCGTTGCTCGCCACCGCCTTCCCGCTCTGCGCTGGCTCCGGCGCAGTCGCCATCACCGCCGCCTCGCGCTTCGGCCGCACCGCGATCACCGTGGCCGTGCTCAGCACGAGCACCGCGGCCGCGGCCATCCACGCGCGCGAGATCGCAAATCGCCTCGGCGCGCGCGGACGTGCGATCGACGTCGTCGCCGGCAGCACGCCGCCCGGCACCAAGTCGAGCGCCGTCAGTATCCGCGACGACGCGGCCATGAATCCCCGCGCCTCAGCGACCGCCGCCTTACACTCATCGCACGCGGCCACGTGCGCCTCCACCAACTCCCGTTCGTCGAGAGGGAGCTCGCCATCGAGCCACGCGTGAATCGTCCCCTCGTCAAGATGCTGCATTGCCTTCCCTCCTCTTCTGCTCCTGCTGCAGCTGCTCGTACTGCTCCACGAGCCGCCGCCGTGCACGGGACAGCGTCGTTCCTATCGACCCGACGGACATCCCGAGCGCGGCTGCGATCTCCGAATAATCCAGCCCTTCCTCCTTCATCAACAGCGCAAGCCTGTCACGCTCGGCGAGCCCATCCACCGCGGCGCGCGCCATCGCGGCATCCTGCGCGCGCTCGATCGCCGTTTCCTCCGGCTCGACCACGCGCTCCTTCTCCTCCTCGTAAAGCATCGTCAGATGCCTGCGCCGGCGTGAATCCTTTCGCGCCTCGTCGCGCACGAGATTGTTCGCTACGGTGAATAGCCAGGCGCGCTCGTTCGTCATCGTCTCCTGCCGCAGCGCGCGCACGAACGTCTCCTGCGCGACCTCTTCCGCCCAGTCGCGGTCCCCGAGCCTGCGCGTCAGATACCGCACGAGCGTCTCGTTGTAAGCACGGAAGAGGCGGTCGACGTCGTGCACGCTGTTACCACTGCTCCTTGAGTGAGCGCAGCTCCGCGTCGCTCAGCTGCTCGACGCCGGCATCGCTGACCTCTACGGACACGTGCCTCCCGGTCACCAGCACCTTGTCACCAACCGCGAGCGACGTGCGCAGCTCCGGAATCGCATCGAGCACCTTGAAGTATGCCGGTGAGAACGCCTTGATCTTTACGATCTTCATGCCGTCCTTGAACGCAACATCGGTCCAGCGTGCGTCGCGCTTCACGAAGAGATGATTGCCGCCGCGCCGGACCACGTTCGACGCGTCCGAATCCGTGCCCTCCTTGCCGAGCTTTTCGTTCGATGTCGTCGTTCCGGCGCCCGTCACCACGACCTCGCTCAGCATCAGTTTGTCCATCGCCCCCACCGACTGCGCGTCCCGCTGCGACGATGATTTCCTGGCTTCCTCGAAGCGTTGCGTCGGCGCTGCCGGCATCGGCGCGTTCAGCGCCATCGCGCGAGTGCGCGAGTCCATCGGCCGTTGCATCGCCATCTGCGGCTCCTGCACCAGATATGACGTCAGCTCCGTCGGAATGCCATAGCGTTCGCCGAGTGTTCGGAGCTCGTCGTCGACTTCCGCCGATGGTCCGTTCTGACGACGCGACGCGCTCAGCCAGCCGATGCGACGCGTTGCCCAGAGTCGCGGCACGAACGCATTGTCGCGATCGTGGTCTGGAAAGTTGACGTGAGCTTCCCAGTGCACCGGGCCCGTGGCGCTGCGACCGTCGAAGGAGAGACGCACCGATCCGCTGCCAGTGTACCGGGTGAGCAGCACAAGATCTTGCCCCGCAAACACATCGACCGGGCCATCGGGCAGCGTGCGTTTCAGCATCACGGGAGGGCACTCGTCGCCAGATCGCGCACTCGGATGTGAGGTCCCGCAATCCACGCTCACCCGCAGGTCGCTCGCAACGGGGCTCGTGAGCCGCGACGCGACCACTCCAACCGCACGCTCGACATCCTCATCGGGGCGCACGAACTGCGCGGTGCCATGTCCCTCGAGCGCGAGCTGTTCGATCAGCTGCGCGTTGACGTCGGCGCCCAGGCCGAAGGTGAAGACGCGCTGCGATCCGCGAAGCCGGGCGGCGTGCGCCGCGATCGCCGCGGGATCGCGCTCGCCGACCGTCGGCTCGCCGTCGGTGATGAAGAGGACGACGGACAGCCGTTGCGTGATCTGCCGTTTGTGCGCGCCCGTATACTCATCATCGTCGCCTTCCGGAGAGCTCGGCTGCGACAGCGCGCGGTCGAGCGCGCCGTCGATGTTCGTGCCGCCATTGGCCTGGAGCTGATCGAGATATTTCCGCGCGGCATCGATGTTCGACGGCGTCGCGCTGACGAAGTCGTCGCGAAAGGTGCGCACGTCGCTCGAGAAGTCGATCATGCGAAAGCGGTCGCTGCTCGAGAGCGTGCCGAGCAGCTGGCGTCCCGCCGCCCGCGCCTGCTCCATCTTGCGTCCGCTCATCGAGCCCGAGACATCGAGCACGAAGGTGATGTCGCGCGGAACGCTCGCCACACGGCCCGCGGGCGGCGTGAGCGTGATGAGCGCAAAGCCATTCTCCGAGCCATCCGCGTTCGCCAGCATGGAGATCGCGGCGCCATTGTCGAGTGGTGACGGGATGAGCACGGTCACCGCCGCGCCCTCGCCACCGACCTCGATCGCGCACTCGCTCCCGCTCGATCGCGACTGCAGCTCCTGCGTGGGCGAGTACGCGTTGCACCGTCCCTTCTTCGGATAGCGCAGCGAGAACGACGACTCGCGCGCATCGTGCGAGCCTGCGGTCGCGAGTGAGCGTCCGCTCCCGCGCTGATAGTCGACGCGAATCGCATCGCCGTCGCGCGGCGCGATCACCTGGAAGCGCAGCAGCACTCGCTTCGTCTCGCCGGGATTGATCGGGAAGATCCGCGCGCGCAGCAGTCCATACCCCATCCACTCGACCAACGCCGGATCGCGCTGGCGTCGCACGATCTCCTCGTACGTGGATCGCGCGCGCCCCGCATCCATGATCTCGCCGCTCACGAGCTGGCCGTTGATCGACAGCTGCAGCTCCTGAAACGCGGCGCCCGCAGGGAGCGGATACATGTAGTCCGCCTCCTGCACGATCCCGCCGCGATTAGTGAAGCTCTCCTCCACCTCGTAGCGAAGCACGTGATCGGCGAGCGTCGCGCGCACATTGCTCGACGTCCGCTCGAGCGCCACCATCCTCGGCGCAACACACCGGTCGAAGCACACGGGCGGTGGCACGTCGGGCTGACGCGGAATGATCCATCCCTGCGCGAGCAGAGCGGCGGGAAAGGCGAGTTGCAGCAGCATCAGTGTCGGGGCGCGCATAGGTCGTCTCCTCAGGGTCGAGAAGGAGACGCCGCCCGCGCTCCGGCTTGCACACCCGTCCCTGGACTGCGCAAAAACGGGGTTGACGACGGCAGTCGTCGATGATAACCTACTGGTTATGCAACCATACGGTTATGGACAGCTGCCGCCCGCGCGGCTCGATGCCACCTTCGCCGCCCTCGCCGATCCCACCCGCCGCGCCCTCCTCGCGCGACTCGCGGCCGGCAATGCGTCCGTCGCCGAGCTCGCGAAGCCATTCACCATGAGCCAGGCCGCCATCTCCAAGCACCTCAAGGTGCTAGAGCGCGCCGGACTCATCTCGCATACCGCGGACGCGCAGCGCCGCCCGCGCAAGCTCGAGGCGGAGCCGCTCGCCGAGGCGACGAAGTGGCTCGAGCGCTATCGCGAATTCTGGGAGCAGTCGTTCTTCCGCCTCGACGATCTCCTCGACGAGCTGAAGGCGAAGGCGCCGAAGCCCAACGCCACCCCCTCGAAGAAACGGAGGAAAAAGTAGATGCCCATGGACTGGAAGCTCGAGCTCATCCCGATCCCCGTGTCCGACGTTGATCGCGCGAAGTCTTTCTACATCGACAAGCTGGGCTTCAGGCTCGACCACGACGTTTCGCCGAGCGCTGCGATGCGCGTGGTGCAGCTCACGCCGCCGGGCTCCGCGTGCTCCATCTGCTTCGGCACCGGGATCGTGCAAACGCCCCCCGGCTCCGTGCAGGGACTGCATCTCGTCGTCTCGAACATCGACGATGCACACGCGCAGCTGACTGCGCACGGCGTCGACGTCAGCGCCATCAGAGAGCTCGGAAAAGGCATCTTCTTCGCGTTCTTCAAGGATCCAGACGGCAACAGCTGGGCGGTCCAGCACATCACACCCGAATCCCGTCGCCCCAACTGAGACACGACATGAAACACAGCGGCAACCTCGAAATCACGACGCCGAGCGATCGCGAGATTGAGATGACGCGCGTCTTCGACGCCCCGCACGGCCTCGTCTTCGACGCCTACACCCAGTGCAAGTATCTCAAGCGATGGCTCGGCGTCTTCGACGGCTGGTCGCTCGACGTCTGCGAGATCGATCTGAGGGTCGGCGGCAAATACCGCTACGAATGGAAGCGCGCGCCGAGCACGGTCATGGGAATGGGCGGGACGTATCGCGAGATCGTCACTGGAACGCGAATCGTCGCCACCGAAAAATTCGACGAATCCTGGTACGAAGGCGACGCCGTGACCACCGCGACGTTCGTCGATAGCGGCGTCAGCACGACGCTCACGCTCACGGTGATGTACGCGTCGACGGAAGCGCGCGACGGTGTGCTGAAGAGCGGGATGTCCGGAGGCGTCACCGCGGGCTTCGATGCGCTCGCCGCGCTGCTGAAAGAGACGACTGCGCGCTAGTGATGGATCGCGTCGTCCGGTATCGCGACCATCGGTGCCGTCGGCGTCTTGATGCGCGTGTCGCGATCGACCTCGGTGACCTGCGAGGCGAGCCGGCGCATCATCGACGTGAACGACTGCGCGATGTCCAGCTCGAACTCGCGCCCCGCGCGCTCGTCGATGAAGACGAGCGCGCGCTCCGGCGCGTACGACGCACGATGCGCTCGCTCGATGCGCAGTGCGTTGTACACGCTGCACACGCGCACCAGCTTGCTCGCGTAGTGCGTGGGGCGACGGAAGAGCCGCGTCGGATAGCCGGTGCCGTCCGGGCGCAGGTGATGCTCATACGCGACGCACGCCGCGAGCTCCTGTCGGCGATCGCTCGAGAGGATGATACGCGCGCCCTCCGTGGTGTGACGCTCGATCACCGTGCGCTCTTCCACCGTGAGCTCGATCGGCTTGAGCAGCAGCTCGCGCGGAATACGCGCCATGCCGAGGTCGTGTAGCAGCGCCGCCATCCCGAACTCGTGCACGTCCCGGCTGCCGAGCCCGAGATATTCCGCGAGCGCCATCGTGAGCACGGCGACGTTGATCGAGTGAATCGCGTTGTACGGGTCGGACGCCTTGAGGCGCAGCAGCGGGATGATCATCGAGCTCGAGCCCTTCATCGCGACGGTCAGCGAGCGCACGACTGCGTCCGCCTCGACGAGCGGCACGGAGTCCGACGTGGCGACCTGATCGTACATCCAGGTGACCGCGCCCGCTTCTTCATCGAGCCCGAATGGAATGCCGACGTCGCCCGTCGGCGTGCGCACGCCGGCGCCGCGTCGCCGGCCGCGCCCGCGGCCCGTGCCGGTGCCCGAGCCACCGCCGGTGCCCGAGCCACCACCGGAACCCGAGCCACTTCCGCCTCCGCCGCCACCACTGCCGCCCCCATCTCCACTCGCGCCATGCCCGCCGTGGCTATACCCTCCGCCTCCTCCCTCGCTCGGCCCTTCACCGTCTCCGCCCGACCCATCGCCCTCCCCTTCTACCCACTCCTCGTCTTCCTCGTCCCTCACCGTCACCGCGCCGAACTTGATGCTGTGCATCACCGACGTGTGCGACGATCGATTCGCGACGCCGCCCCCCGCGCCACTCTGCACGATGCGCGTCAGCACGTCTGCGAGAAACTCCTCGTACTCCTGCCGGAGCACCTCGCCCGTAAACTCGAGCCGCTGCACGCCAACGCCCGCGAGCTTCTCCGCCCACGGCCAGTCCTTCATGTCGTGCATCGGCGTCTGCCCGTAGATCACATCCGTGCCGATGAACGAAAACTGCGGATTCGGGTTCTCCTTCTGCAGCTCGAGGAGATGATGGAACGAGCCATCCACCGCGCGCCCCCACGTCGGGTGCTCGCGCGGATAGAGCATCATCGTCGACAGGCTCTGCGCCAGCGACGAGAGAAATTTCACCTGAGGGCTGACGACACTGCTCACTGCTGCCGCCCGCGAATCGCGTTCTGCACCGCCGGATCCGTATCCGCCTCGGCCAGCGCCAGAACCTTCTGCGCCATTGGCTCCTTCGACCACGTCGTCGCGAGCGCCGCGAGTGCCGCGAGCATCGGCTGGCTCTTGGGCGCGAGCTTGTGCCGGAAGAACCAGCGCTTCTTCTTCGAAACCACCGACTTCACGAGCACCTCGAGCACGAGCGGCAGCCGCACCGGCGCGATGACGCGGATCGCGAGCACCGCCATCATCCCGTCGAGCGAGCGCTCGGCGAGCCGATCCGTGATCACCGTGATCGCCTCGCGCGAGCAGCCGCTCTCGAGCCCCGCGTTGAGTGCCGCGCGCACGATGCGCTCGTCGCTGTCCGCCACCGCCATCGCGATGGCCTCGCCGCGCGTGGCAGGATCGCGAAGGAGCAGCGCGTAGGCCTCGCGCCGCACGCGCGGATCCGGGTGCGCCGCATAGGGAAGCGGGGTGAAGCTCTTCGGCCACGTCTCGAGCCGCGCCATGAGCAGCAGCAGGTTGCGCTGCACGTACCACGGCGATCCCGGCAGCCGCGCCATGACCGCGTTGCCGACGTCCGGCCCGAGCTGCGCGAGCATTTCGAACAGCCGCCACCGCGCCGTGCGATCATCCTCGAGCTCCAGCGCATCCAGCAGCGCGCCCGCCGCCGGAAAGCCCACGCGCGCCACGAGCCGGTACAACACCTCGAAGTCGATCGGCCGGTCGCGCAGCAGCCGCCGAATCGTTCCCGTGTTGTCGAGATGCCGGCGCAGCGTCCACACCACGGTGTTCGTCTCCGGCGTACCGTCCACCATCGACAGGAGCGCGGAGATGCGTCCCTCCTTCACCATCTCCGCCACCGCGTGCTTCGCCGTCGCGCTGAACAGCTCGACCTCGAGCGACATCTGCAGGATGTACTCGTTGTTCACGTCGTACTGCGCCGAGCTCGCCGGCGCATCCGTCGCCGGCTCCGCGATCAGCTGCTCGAGCGTCTGCCAGTAGCTCTCTTCGGGGAGCGCGGCCGCGCCGTCCCAGTCGTCGATGAGCTGCCGCATGTTCTGGCGTAGCGCCGTATCCGCCTTGTCGCGCCGCCCCGTCGATCCTTTCTCACTGTGCTTCGCGAGCTTCGTCAGCAGGAGCAACAGCGCCTCCGACATCGTGTGCTCCGACGCGCCCGCGACCGCCTTCGCGAGATCGAGCACCGTGTCCGCCGCGAGCGTGTGCGATGCGTTCAGCATGAACTGCCGGCGCTGCGCGCCCGAGCTCGACCGCTTGAGAATCTGCTGCAGCGTCTCCGGCGACAGCGCGCTCACGAGCGTCGACACCTTCCGCTTCAGCTGATGCGATGCGTGTCCGCCCTTGACCTTCATCTCGTCCATGAACTGGCCGAAGAAGGCGAGAATTCCCTTGTCGTATTCTGGGTCGTGCGCGCGGGCATTGATCGCGCTCGCGAGCGCGAGCGGATCCATCGGCGTGTCCGGCGTCAGCGTCCCGTCGCCATTGCCACCATCGCCGCTCCCGCTTCCTCCACCATCACCACCACCAGTCCCGCCGCCACCCCCGCTTCCACCACCGGTGATGATCCCGAGTCCGAGCGACGCGCTCGCGAGCTTCCCCCACAGATTCGATGCCCACCCGGCGCGCTCTTCCGTGCTCTGATCGGCCGCGTCCTGCTGCAGCTCGAGCTGATCGTACGTGAGCGGGAAGAGCCGCACGTGTGCCCACTCGCGCGCCTCTTCGGGCTCGCCCTCGACCTTCGGCGTCTCGCGCGCGATCGCCTTCAGCATCTCCTGCAGCTCCTGATCCTGCACGCCCTCGTACAGACGGATCGCGCCGATCTCCCGGCGAAAGAGCTTGAGCGCCAGGTCGCGCGTCACCGTGTGCGAAGGGTCCGTCGCGACGCCGTCGACGACGAGATGATTGCGCGCCACGGCGATCGCGATCATCTGCCGCTCCGCGAGCACGAGCGCGAGCCTGCGCGTAATCCCCGACACCGCACTCTCGAGCAGTGGATGCCCATCCGGATACATCGAATACTTGTGCAGCCCGACAGACAGCTCGACCATGAGGTCGGCCATCTCGCGGGTCAGCGCTTCCGTGGGCGTGCTCGTGCTGGTGCTGGCTTGCGGGGGAGGCACGG
>JBDTJH010000151.1:0-13994 GCA_039935955.1 Gemmatimonadaceae bacterium | reverse complement strand
GCGTGCGTGCTTCGGAAGTTCGCCCATTCGCTGAGGTTCGTCTTGCCGAGGATCACCGCGCCGGCCGCGCGCAGCCGCGCCGCGATGAACGCGTCGCGCGGCGGACGCGCATCCACCAGCGCGAGCGAGCCAGCGGTGGTCTGCATCTTGTCCGCCGTCGCGATGTTGTCCTTCAGCAAAATCGGAATGCCGTGCAGTGGTCCGCGCACCGTGCCGCTCTTGCGCTCCGCGTCGAGCGTATCGGCGATCGCGAGCGCGTCGGGGTTGAGCTCGAGCACAGCGCGGAGATCGTGATCGCGCTCGCCGATTCGCGCACGATACGCCTCCACGAGAGCTCGAGACGACGTCGCGCCGCTCGCCATCTCGGCTTGCAGCTGCGAGATCGTCTTCTCCTCCACCGCATCTTCCCTCGGCCGTATGCGCGACTCAGGCGCGGAAGTCGACGCGCGCAGAACGAACGCCGGTGAAGCGCCGTTGCCGACCAGCGCGGCCGTCGCGAGCGATGTCGCCATGAAGTTTCGCCGTGAGATGCCCTGCGATTCGTCGGTGGACATGGAGTGTCTGGTTCGGGACAGGAGTACGCTCGGCGCCGCGTTGGGAAATACGACGAAGCGCGCCGAGAAGCGCTAGGCCGACGCGGAGAGCCCCAGCTCCATCTCGTCCTGCTCTGACAGCGCGATCCCCGCCGCGGCGACGTTCTCCTCGAGGTGCTTCACCTTCGATGTTCCCGGAATGGGCGTCATCGACGGCGAGTGCGCAAGCAGCGCCGCGATCGCGATCTGTCCCGTCGTTGCGCCGTGCCGCCGCGCGACGTTCTCCAACGCCGTCGTCGCATCGCTGTTCGACTTGCCCAGCGGCGCCCACGGCAGGAAGGGGATGCCGAGCTTCTCGCATTCCTTCAGGACTGCCTCCGATGCGCGATCGCCGAGGTTGTAGCGGTTTTGTACCGAGACGACCGAGATGATCGAGCGCGCCTCCGTGAGCTGCGCGACGCTGAAGTTGCTGACGCCAATGTGCCGGATCTTCCCCTCGCTCTGCATGATCGCGAGCTCACCGATCGAGTCGGCCAGTGGCACCGTCGGATCCGCGGCGTTGTGCAGCTGATAGACGTCGATGCGCTCCAGCTTCAGCCGCTTCAGGCTCCCTTCGAGCGCGGCGCGCAGATGCTCGGGCTTTCCATTCGGCCTCCACTGATGCGGCCCCGTACGCCCGTAACCGCCCTTCGTCGCGATCACGAGTCCGGCCTTGTACGGAGCGAGGGTCTCGCCAATCAGCCGCTCCGAAACCTCGGGCCCGTACGAGTCCGCAGTGTCGATGAGCGTGACGTCGAGTTCCAGCAACCGCTCGAGCACCCGCTTCGCCTCGGCAGGATCCTTCGGCTCCCCCCAGGTCCCGTCGCCGGTGATCCGCATGGCGCCGAAGCCCAGGCGGTTGACCGTGAGGTCGCCGAAGGTGACGGTGCCGGCGTTGGCGGCGCTGTCGGACTTGATGGTGGCGCTCATGGTTCTGCTCTCCGAATAGGCTATGTGAGAAAGGTTCCGGATGCAGAAGACGTTCCCCGCCAAAATGACTGTCGTCCAAAAAAGGGCGAAACCAAACGCGCTTGCCGTGTGTATAGTGAGAGGAGGACAAACAGAGGAGGAATGCATGCCGCGTTTTGAGTTTTCTATCGGCAGCTCCGACGTACGGCGAAAGGGTGCCGTAGACAGCGACACGTTCAAGGACGCCCTTGACGTGATCGCGGTGCAGGCCGATGCCGAGACTGGTGATCTGCTCGAGATCGGCGTCCGCGGATTTCCGCCGGCGAAGTTCCAGTACGTCTTTTCGTTGGACGAAGGAACGCAGGTCTGGCGCGCGGCCTATCAGCGCGCCGCCTAGGCGTCCCTCGGCGGCCGAGCTATCCGGCCGCCGACAGGGCGCGTGCGCCCATCCCGAGGCGCACGATACGCTGTAGCAGCTCCGGGTACTCCACACCGTCGTAGCGCGCAGCCGAGGCGAACTCCTCGCTCTCGCAGATATCGGGATTCGGATTCGCATCCAGAAAATACAGCTGCCCGCTCGCATCGAGCCGATAATCGATGCGCGCATACCCCGACAGCTCGAGGACGCGATAGATCCGCTTGCTCATCCATCCCAGCTGCGCCGTGAGTGCTTTCGTCAGCCCCTCGGCCGCGCGGATGCGCACCCCCTTCTTCGCCTGGTAGTCGAGGTCGTGCTTGACCTTCGCCGTGGCGATGAGCGGCTCGTTCGCATCCTGATCATCGATCACGAGCTCCCACGCGGGGAAGGAGCGCAGCCGCGCGTTGCCGACCATGCTCACGTACAGCTCTCGCCCGGGAATGAACTGTTCGGCGATCGCGTCGGTGCCGACGCGCTCGTGGATGAACTCGACGCGCTCGCGAAGCTCATCGTCATCATTCACGAGCGACGCGCGCGCGATTCCGATGGACGCATGTTCCGTCAGGCTCTTCACGAAGAGCGGGAAGAGGAGCTCCGCAGGACGCTTCACCTTTCGTCCGAGCGGAAAAACCTCGAACGATGGTACCGGAATTCCATCGTAGGCGAGCAGCTTCTTCGAGAGCGCCTTGCCACGCGAGAGCACGAGGCCACGCGGATTGCATCCGGTGTACGGAACGCCGAGCAACTCGAGGAAGGCCACGATGTTGTGATCGAAGGTGGCGTTCCACTGGAACTCTTCGAGCAGATTGAAGACGACGTGCGGCTTCATCTCCCCGACGGCATCGCGGATCGGCTCGAGATCGTCCTGCGCGCCGAGCGCGAGCACCTCATGGCCGAGCTCGCGAAGTCCGCGCACGACATCGAACTCCGCGCGCCAGGCGAGCGCTTCCTTCTCGTTCGTACCCGCGAGGGTGTCCGGCGGGACGTGGTCCGGATGCGTGAGCGCGATGACGCGCAGCTTATTCCTGCGGGGAGCGCGCTTCACAGCGTGAGCCATCCCGGCGGCGCGCTGTCGTGCGCGCGCTGGCGCTCGCGATAGTGCTCGCCGAGCGTGAGCGAGGTCTGCGCGAGGGAGAGCGGACGCTCGCGCGAGGTGACCGGCGGACGCACGTGGTGCAGCTCGTGCATCAGCGCATCGATGTACTTGAGCTTTTCGAGCGCAACCGGCCATTTGGCGTAGCGTGTACGCCAGCGTGATCCGGGGCGAAGCCAGACGGCGAACGTCTCCGCGAAATCCTCATCGGGGTGACTCTGCGCGTACCAGCCTGGAAGATGCCGAACGAATCGAATGCTGCGGCGACGCGGACGATAGCGGTCGGGGTAGGGCAAGCTCGATGCTCCGAACAGCGCGCGCCACGGCGCGCGGCGGTGCAGCCGGTGCGCGTGCTGAATCGCGTGTCCTGCCTCGTGCCGCATGATCGCCATGCACGTCGCGGGCGTTCCACCTTCGACCGAATGCATCTGAGCACGCTCGAGTCGCATGAGTCTTGGGTGGGCCAGGTAAAAGGGAATCGCGATACCGGGGATGCCGCGCGGCGAGAACCAGTCTTCTGCCAGCCACACGTGCGGCCGCACACGGAGCGAGCGATCCGACAGCTCGTGCAACAGCTGCTGATGACAATGCACCACCCATGTGCTGGGCTGGGAGAGGTGCAAATCCCGAAAGCGCAGCGTGAGCAAGCGCTCGTCACTCCACCGGGACCATGGGGCAGGTTGGGTTCGCCGGCGGGTCATCCTCACATTCAACGATCCAGCCACGAGATGCGCAACAGGCGTGGAGCCGTGGTGTGAGCTGGTCGTTGCGAGTCACCCGTGGCGACCGATAGAATTCGGTGGCGCGTACATCGGAACCCGGCACAGAGGCTAGCGGATGGCAGACGAGCTCAAACCCCAGCAGAAGTGGTATCACTCGGCGCCCGGATATCTGACCGCGACGGCGGCGCTCGTCGGCGCGATCACGGCGGCGGTGACTGGCCTGAGCCAGCTGGGTGTCTTTCATTCGAAGACGGCCGCGCCGGCGGCCGTGGTGGCGCCCGTGGCCGCGCCGTCGAGCAACGCGTCGCAGCGGACCACGCATCGCACACCGGAGTCGCGTGGCTCGTCGCGCACGCAGCCGTCCGCGCCGGTGGTGCACAGCGCACCGCTGCCTGTGACCGTGCCGCCCGCAGCAACCCCCGCGCCTGCGCCCGCACCTGCGCCGCCGCCGGCACCCGTCGCGAAGATGGGGTCGATCGGACCGGGGACGACGCTCGAGCTGGCGAGCGGATCGCGCGTGTGCAGCAACGGCAGCTCGGAAGGCGACAAGTTCACCACGACGACGGTGACGCCCGTGAGCGGCAGCAACGGTGTCTCGCTCCCCGTGGGCACGCAGGTGATCCTCAGCGTCGTCATGGCGCAGGCACCCGTGTTCATCACGGCGAAGGGGGTGTCGATCGATGTTGCGGGGAAGGCGGTGCCGATCAGCGGCACGGGGACGGCGCACACTGAGTTCAATGCGGCGCCGAGTGCGAAGGGCATCGGTCTCGGCGCGTGCATTCCGGAGGGTGGGCGCGTGTCGCTGCGGCTCACGGACGGCGTGTCGGTCACGCAGCCGTAACTTCGGCGCAATGCACGGTGTGCGAAAGCGCACAGCGTGCGCATCTATGTAACTACCTAACTATCAATAACTTAGCGCGCGCACGCAGCGTTTTGCGTCGCGCGCGTACTTCCATTTGCAAGCAAGATGCGTAAGATCACGCATCCCATTTCAGCGGAGTCCGCGCCATGGCCCTGGTCGATCGCGTCAAAAATATTCTTCTGTCGCCGCAGACCGAGTGGCAGGTGATCGATGCGGAGCCGGCGACGGTTTCGTCGCTGTATACCGGCTACATCATGCCGCTGCTCGCGATCCCGACGATCTGCCGAGTGATCGGCTCCGCGGTGTTCGGAACGAACCTCGGTGTCCTGGGGCGCTTCCGCGCGCCGATCAGCTCGACGCTCATCGGCGCGGTCGTCGAGTATATCCTGGGCCTGGTGATGATCTACGTCTTCGCCTTCGTGATCGACGCGCTGGCACCGACGTTCGGCGGCACGAAGAACATGGTGCAGGCACTCAAGGTCGCCGCGTACGCATCGACCGCGGCGTGCGTGGCCGGGATCCTCTCGATCTTCGGATTCAATGGATTTCTCGCCTTTATCAAGCTGCTGATCGCACTGTACAGCCTCTACCTGCTGTATCTCGGACTCGCGCCGTGCATGAAGTCGCCCGTGGACAAATCTGCGGGCTACACGATCGTGGTGATCATCGCGATGTTCATCGTCGGTGCGATCCTAAGCGTGGTAGTGGGAGCGCTCGGCTTCGCGGGAATAATGGGTGGCGGCGGCATCGGCGCGGCGTATTCTCGCCCCTAGCGCGAACCGTTAGCTCGCTCCATCCCGAGCCGGCCTGCACTAGTGGGCCGGCTCGGGTCATTTTTGCCCATGGCGACGGTTAGAACGCGCGATTCCAATGGCCCTGAAAGCGAAACGATGTGCGGTTAGTCGCGTCTTCAAGACATGCAATCGAACGGCAGCGCCGCACGCGCGAACCTCCCATTTGGCGCGTGGATAGCGGATTGGGGTAACGCACTATCCGTTTTGCTCGGCGCTTACGCCCTGATCTATCTGGGGCTGATGAGCGTCGCGCCCGACAGTACATGGGCACACGTCCTTCGCGCCGTCGCCTTCATTCCAATGAACGCGGGCGCCGCAATCCTCGCCCTTCGCGCGAGTCGCCGTCCCGACATCGATGCGCGCATTCGTCGCGCGCTGCTCTTCATCGGGCTTGCCTTCACGAGTGTGCTGCTCGGCAACGTCACGGCGTTTTATCTGAAGTTCATGGAAAACGGGAATCCGCTCTCCGCGTGGACGAACGTATTCTACTTCGGCCTCTACGTGTTGGGGCTCACGGGGCTCCTTTCGTTCCCCCTGGCGCGTCGCACGACGAACGAATACCGCAAGTTTCTGCTCGATGCCGCCACGATGATCGTCGCGGGCGGACTTGCGATCTGGTATCTCGTCATCATCCCGACTCGCACGTACGAGCTCGACGGAGCGCTTGGCACGTTCTTCGGCCTCGCCTATCCGATCGCCTCGATGCTGCTGCTCCTCGGCGTGGTCACCGTGTTCCTCCGGCGGCCGACGCAGGAACATGCGGGCGCATCGACGACACTCCTCGCGGGACTCACGCTCTACCTGCTCTCCGACCTCGCCAACGATCTCACGATCCTGCAGGAAGGCTGGGGTAAGGTGTCGTGGACCGACGCGGCCTACGTCGTGGCGTACATCGTCATCACCATGGCGCTCGCCCGCTACTACTGGCGTCCGCCCCTCGTCAGCGATGAGCGCGACGAGAACGCGCGCGCGCAGCCGTTCACCTATCTGCCGTACTTGGGCGTGGTGCTCAGCTACGGTCTGCTCGGCGTCGTCGCGGTACAGCGCTGGCCCGAGCCGATGAGTGTGCTCGCGATCGGCGGCATCCTGATCACGGCGCTCGTCGTCATCCGCCAGATCGCCGCCGTGCGCGAGAACGTGCGGCTCCTCTCCGAGCAGTCGAAACGCGAGAACGAAGCCCGCTTCGAGGCGCTGGTGCGGCATTCCTCCGACGTCATCACGATTGTCGACCCCGATACCGTCGTGCGCTACGTGAGTCCGACGATCGCGCAGATCTTCGGGCATCTACCGAGCGAGATCGAAGGGACGCGGCTCGCGGAGCTCGTCCATCCGGACGACTTGCCGCGCACGCTCAGCTTCTTCACGTCGGTGCTCCCGCGCGGAGCAGTGACGACGCCGGCCGAGTGGCGCATCCGCCATCGCGACGGGGGATGGCGTGATGTCGAGGTGATCGGAACGAATCTGCTCGACGAGCCCACCGTGCGCGGCATCGTGCTCAACACGCGCGACATCAGCGAGCGCAAGGCGCTCCAGGCCGAGCTGACGCACCAGGTATTCCACGACGCGCTCACCGGGCTCGCGAACCGCGCGCTCTTTCTCGATCGCGTGACGCACGCTCTTGCGCTCGCACGCCGGCACTCGCGCACGATCGCCGTGATCTTCCTCGATCTCGACAACTTCAAGTCCGTGAACGATTCGCTCGGCCACGCGCAGGGCGACATGCTGCTCATCCATACGGCCGCACGCATGCAGGACGCCGTGCGCACCGTGGACACGATCGCGCGCTTCGGCGGCGACGAGTTCGCGATCCTGATCGAGGATGCGACGGACGACACCGCGGCGATGACGGTTGTCGAGCGCGTGCTCGAGACCATGCGCCATCCCTTCCATCTCGAGGGGAAAGAGGTGTTCGCCTCGGCGAGCATCGGGATCGTGAGCGCGGATCCGGATCACACCGCATCCGATCTGCTGCGCAACGCCGACATGGCGATGTACATCGCGAAGCAGAGCGGGAAGGGGCAGTACCGCCGCTACGAAGCGCGCATGCATACGGAGGCGCTTGAGCGGCTCGAGCTCGAGGCCGACCTGCGCCACGCGATCGAGCGCGAAGAGTTCACGCTGCGCTACCAGCCGATCGTGTTGCTGCAAACTGGGGAGATCGCCGGCGTGGAGGCGCTCGTCCGCTGGAATCACCCGACGCGTGGAATGATGGCTCCGCTCACCTTCATTCCGCTGGCAGAGGAGACGGGACTGATCGTGCCGCTGGGGCGATGGGTCGTGCGCGAGGCATGCCGCCAGGCTGTCGGATGGGAGAAGCTGCGCCCGGCGGGACATCCGCTCACACTGACGATCAACATCTCCGGGCATCAGCTGCAGGGCGAGCACGTGGTGGACGATGTGCGGCGCGCGCTGAGCGACAGCGGGATGGATCCGAGGTTGCTCGTGCTCGAGATCACGGAGAGTGTGTTGATGCAGCAGAGCGAGACGATTCTCGAGCGTCTGCACGCGCTCAAGGCGCTCGGCGTGCGCCTCGCGATCGACGATTTCGGAACGGGCTATTCCTCGCTGGGCTACCTCCAGCGCTTCCCGATCGACATTCTGAAGATCGACAAGTCGTTCGTCGACGACGTAGGGCGCGGCGACACGGAGTCCGCGCTGGCGCGCGCGGTAATCGCGCTGGGTGAGACGCTCCAGCTGCAAACGATCGCCGAGGGGATCGAGTTGAAGCAGCAGCTGAGCGGGCTGCAGGATCTCGGCTGTGAGCTCGGCCAGGGCTTCTTCTTCGACAAGCCGATCGAGCCTGCGGACATCGAGACTGCGCTGCGCAATGCGTACGCGCCGCTGGTGGGGCGTCCGAACGTCGGAGCCGAGCACTAGCGCTTCGGTCAGCTCTCACAATCGTCTCACGACGTCTTCCTTGCGATAGCTGAGAATCGCTCCGATCTTGTTTGCATACGATCGGACGCTTCGCACTTCTGCTCGGAGACGCGCGTGCACTCACTGTCCCGCTGGGCTTCGTCGACTCGCATTGCGAGCCTGATCGCGCTGGCGCTCGTACAACTCTCGTGTGAGCGCGTCGCGCCGCCGCCGGCTGCCGAGACCCATGCTGCCGCGCCGCTGCGCGTGGGGATCTCGTTCGCTGCGTCGCAGAGCTCGAAGCCGCTGGATGGGCGCATGCTGTTGCTCATCTCGACGGACAGCACCAAGGAGCCGCGCGAGCAGATCTCCGACGCGGTGTCGACGCAGCAGGTGTTCGGAGTTGCTGTGGACGGCCTGGCGCCGGCGACCGAGGCGATCGTGACGGATACGACGCTCGGCTATCCCAAGAATTCGCTCGCGGGAATCCCGGCGGGTGACTATTGGGTGCAGGGGCTGCTGCACGTGTACGAGACCTTCCATCGGGGCGACGGGAAGACCGTGAAGCTCCCGGCCGGCGACCGCGGTGAAGGGCAGCAGTGGCCCGAGGCGCCGGGGAATCTGTATAGCAAGCCTGTGAAGATGCACATCGATCCCGCGAGCGCGACGGCGATCCACATCGTGCTCGACCAGACGATTCCGCCGATTCCGGGCGTCGCGGACACGAAGTACGTCAAGCACTTCAAGGTGCTGAGCGATCGGCTCACGAAGTTCTGGGGACGGCCAGTGTACCTCGGCGCGATTCTCATCTTGCCCGAGGGCTTCGACACTCATCCGAACGCTCACTATCCGCTCGCGATTTATCATGGGCACTTCCAGACGGATGTCAGCGATTTTCGCGAGACGCCGCCGGATACGAAGCTCCCGCCGTACAACATCGACAGCCTGACGGTGCACTGTCCGAACGGGCACGAATTCGGTCTCTGCACGAAGTTCGGCTACGAACGACTGCAGCAGGAAAAGGGGTACGAGTTCTACAAGGAGTGGACGGGGCCGGGCTTTCCGCGCGTGCTGTCGCTCACGATCCAGCATCCGACGCCGTATTACGACGATTCGTACGCGGTGAACTCGGAGAACAACGGACCGTATGGCGATGCGATCACGTACGAGCTGATTCCGTATGTGGAAGCGCACTATCGCGGGCTCGGTGCGTGGGCGCGCGCGCTGTATGGCGGATCGACGGGTGGGTGGGAGGCGCTCGGCGTACAGGTGAAGTATCCCCAGGACTACAACGGCGCGTACGCGAATTGCCCGGACCCGATCGACTTCCACGCGTTCACGACGGTGGATATCTATCACGACGGGAATGCGTTCTACAGCGAGGGACCATGGCGGAAGACGCCCCGTCCCGCGGAGCGCGATTACTTCGGACGCACGCGCGCGACGATGGAACAGTCGAACCAGAAGGAGGCCGTGCTCGGATCGAAGACGCGATCGGGCGGGCAGTGGGACATCTGGGAAGCTGTGTTCTCTCCGGTGGGCGCGGACGGCTATCCGAAGCGGATCTTCGACAAGCGCACGGGTGTGATCGACACGAGTGTCGCCGCGTACTGGCGCGACAACTACGATCTCGTGCACATCATGCGGCGCGACTGGGCGACATTGGGGCCGAAGCTGCGCGGAAAGATCACGCTGAACGTCGGCCGGTCGGACAATTTCTTCCTGAACGACGCCGTGTACCTGGCGGATGACTTCCTCAAGCAGGCAAAGAATCCGCCGGCGGATGCTGTGGTCGACTACGGTGCGCGCGACGAGCATTGCTGGAGTGGCGATCACGCGAACGCGAACATGATTTCGCGGCTGACGTATCATCCCCGATTCATCAAGCTGATGACGGCGCACTTTCTGAAGACGGCGAAAGGGGATACGACGAGCTGGAGATACTGAGCGCCGAGGATGAATGAAGGGAGCGGGAACTCTCCCGCCGTGCCGTCGTCCGGCGAGGTGCTTCGCCGCGCTCTCGCGCCGTCGTACGCGCTCGAACGTCAGCTGGGACGCGGCGGGATGGGGATCGTGTATCTCGCGCGTGACCTGACGCTCGAGCGTCCCGTCGCGATCAAAGTGCTGCCGCCGGAATTCGCAATGCGTCCCGAGTGGCGCGAGCGATTCTTGTACGAAACGCGGACGGCAGCGTCCTTCTCACATCCGAACATCGTGCCGGTGCACGCCGTGGAGGAGCGCGGTGACCTGCTCTGTTTCGTGATGGGCTTCGTTGATGGGGAAACGCTGACGGAGCGCGTGCGCCTCGGCGGACCGCTTGGTACCGCGGAGGCCGTGCGTCTGATTCAGGAAATTGCGTGGGCGTTATCATACGCGCACGGGCGTGGAGTGATTCACCGCGACGTAAAGCCCGACAACATCCTTCTCGAGCGCGCGACCGGCCGCGCGCTCGTTACCGATTTCGGAATTGCGCGCGGCATCGCCGTGCACGGTGCGGATACCCCTGGGGAGATCGTGGGAACGCCGCACTTCATGAGCCCCGAGCAGGCGGCCGGCGATGCCGTCGACGGACGCGCCGACTTGTATTCGCTCGGCATCGTCGCGTTCTATGCGGTCACGGCGCGCCTGCCATTCGACGGGGATAACGCGAACGCGATCATCGCGCAGCAAATGACGCGCGAGGTGCCGATCATTGCCGAGATGCGTCCCGATCTCCCGGAAGGACTTCTGAGCACGATCGGCATGCTGCTGAAAAAGGACCCCGCAGAGCGGTTTCAGACCGGTGAAGCGGTGGTGGAAGCGCTGGACGCGCTTCGGGCCATGCGTCCCGACGTCGCGCCGTCGATCCGACTCTTTCTCTCCCTCGCACCTGCGCTCGTCATCGGCGCGATCGCGCTTGCGTGGGTCTCGCCGCGCATCGTGCGCGTCGCGCACTACGACGCCGATAGAGCCCTGCTTGCCACGCTGGTCATCACGATCATCGTCGCGCTGGTTTCGCGATTGGTGACCGGAGTGCGCGCGCTGGCGGAACAGGGATTTGGCTACGCCGCATTTCGTCGCGCAGTCGTCGCGGCGAACGTCGAGCGACGAGCCGTTCGCGCGCAGCGGAAGCTGGGGCCGCGATGGCGCCAGCGGCGCCGTCGCCGCGCCTGGGGGCTTGGCATCGGGTTTGTCGCGTCGATCCTGGTGCTCGCCCTGGTGCGTGCGCATCGGACGAACCTTGGCAACGGGATATTCGAAGTTGGCCGCACGGGGCTGCTGTTCGCGGTCGTCGGCGCGGTGGCCATGATGATCGTCGTGTTGCTCGTCCTTGCCGACGTCATCGGGGCCGTGACGACCACGCCCATGTCGCATCGGATTTGGACCGGTCCGGTCGGGTGGGCCTTCTACCGGATCGCCACGATCGGGCTCACGGAATCACCGACGTCGACTCCGTCGGTGTCCTCGCAGACGCGCTGACTCATCGGCGTGGCGACCAGGCGCGTTGGCGCAATCTTCGATCTCGATGGGACGCTCGTGCAGACAGAGGCGCTCAAGGCGCGGTCGTATGCCCGGGCGGCCATCGAGCTCAGCCCGGAGACGGTGCGCGGGCAGGATATCATCGCCGCGTACAACGAAATGGTCGGACACTCGCGCGAGGAGGTCGCCGAGATGCTGCTCGCGCGCTTCGGGCTCGCCTCGCACGCGGCGCAGCGGATGTCGGAGCTCGGTGTCTCGACGCCGCTCGATGCGTACATGGCGCTCCGGCTCGACATCTACGAGGCGATGATCGCCGACGATCGGATGATTCGGGAGCAGGAATATCCGTGGTCGACGTCGCTGCTGCGCGAGCTGCGGCGTGAGGGGTATCCGGTGGGGATCGCGACGATGTCGCACCGCAAGCACGCAGTGCTGGTGCTCGAGCGGCTCGGGCTCACCGCCGAGGTGGATGTGCTCGTGACGCGCGAGGACGTGAAGTTGGCGAAGCCATCGCCGGAGATTTTTCTGCTCACTGCGGAGATGCTCGGCGCGAAGCCGCACGACTGTTTCGTGCTCGAAGATTCGCTCCCCGGCGTGCGCGCGGCGATTGCGGCGGGGATGCGCTGCGTCGCGATCACGAACGACATGACGCGCGATGCGATCCACGCGGCGCGGGTGCTTCCCGATGAGCGCGTCGTCGATGATCCCGCGCGGCTCGAGCCGGTGGCGCACGAGGTGCTCGCGGATCTGGCGCGCGGCGGGTGAGCGTCGCACAATAGGCTCTTACGTCATTGGAGGGCGAGATGGCTGCACCACGCAAGCGTACCATCAAGCGGTTCGGATGGGTCCCGGATCTCCCGGACCAGCGCGACTTCTCGTTCAAGGTTCCGCGCAGAGTCACGGGGAAAGCGCTGCCGACGAAGGTCGACCTGCGCCCGCAGATGCCCGCGATCTACGATCAGGGGCAGCTCGGCTCGTGCACCGCGAACGCGATCGGCGGCGCCTTCGAATTCGAGCTCCTGAAGCAGAAGGAGGAGGACTTCGTGCCGTCGCGCCTCTTCATCTATTACAACGAGCGCGTCATCGAGCGATCGGTGAACGAGGACAGCGGCGCGCAGTTGCGCGATGGGATGAAGACGCTCGCGAAGCAGGGCGTGTGTCCCGAGCCGCAGTGGCCGTACGTGCTCTCGAGGTTCGCCGACAAGCCGACGACGGAGTGCTACGCCGTGGCGAAGAAGCATCTGGGGATGACCTACATGCGCGTGGCACAGGACGTCGCCGAGATGCGCGGATGTGTAGCGGCGGGTTACCCGTTCATCTTCGGCTTCTCGGTGTACGAGTCGTTCGAGTCGGACGCCGTGACGCGCACGGGGAACGTGCCAATGCCCGGCGGCATCGAGCGCACGCTCGGCGGCCACGCGATGTGCGTAGTGGGCTACGACAATCCGGCGAAGCGCTTCATCGTGCGCAACTCATGGGGCACGAGCTGGGGAAAGAATGGCTACGGGACGATGCCATATGCGTACTTCACGAACACGGAGCTTTCGGCGGATTTCTGGACGTTGCGGGCGGTGAGTTGAGGGGTGAGCTCTCAACTTCGAGGATTCGCGCTATTGAGCGCGATCAGTGCCCTGTTCGTCCCATCGGGTTGTCAGCGTCCATCCGAGGACGTCGAGCTGTCATCCGGGCATCACATCGAGCTCATCTCGATTGGACGGGGCCTGGGCATGGCGAACATACTTGGCGACTCAATGCAGGGTCACGAAGCGGTTGTCGTTTCCTACTACCTGAACGCATCGGACAGTGCTGCGCACTCTCCCTACGTCGAAGCACGCGAGGTCGTCGAACTGGGCATTCCGCTCGCTACGCAGTTGCACGATTCACTGATCGTTATCAAGCAAACCAGCAGAGTCGGCCCGCGATGGTCGCCTTTCAATTTCGAGTACGGGAGGATGTACTTCTTTCGCGCACCGCGCCGTACCTACGCTTTTGCGAAAGTGTCACTCACATGGGAGGATGTCACGCCGCGATGATTACCGGTTCGCCGCCCCCCACACCACCACGCCCATCGTCGCCACGCACAGCGCCACCTGATGCGGATCGAGCGCGCTCATCATGTCCGCGTCGGTGTGGTGGTACCAGAAGTAGCGTGACGCGTCGATGTCGAGCGCGAGTGCCGGTACTCCCGCCTCCACGAGCGGCGTGACGTCGGCCTCCGGCTCGCCCATCGTCGCCTGCGTCACGCCGATGCGCGCGAGCGGCGCGAGGAAGCCCTTCACCACCGGGAGGAGCGAGTCCGGGCCCGTGAG
>JBDTJH010000150.1:0-7272 GCA_039935955.1 Gemmatimonadaceae bacterium | reverse complement strand
CAGCCGCACCGCCGCAAGGCAAGGTGGCGGAGTGTTACGAGCCGAGCTCCTTCATTTGTAGCGCGGAGTGAAGGATATGGACGATGACTTCCATTCCCCGCTCGCCGTTCGTGAAAATGACAATCCCCCGTCTAGAGGCGGGGAGGAGGAGGATCATCGTCTTGATCCCCGCGTCCGATCCCGTGTGCATCAGGATCGTCGGATCGCCTGCGGGACCCTTCATGACCTCCCAGCCGAGTCCCATGGCTTCGTTGGGTTTGCCCTCGAACTGTGCGTGAGGCGAGGTCATGTCGGCGAAGAGCGCGGGAGAGAGACCGGCGCCGGAGAGCACGAACTCGCCGAATCTGGAGTAGTCGCCGATGGTGGTGACGAGCCAGTCGGCGCCGCTCGGCTGTGACATCGGGCGCAGCGGCTCGTGGATCATGGCGCCGATCGTATCGTGGCCGACGGCGAAGCGCAGCGTGTCCTGCGTCGAATTCCAGCCGTACGTCGTCGCGGTCATGCCGAGTGGGGTGAAGAGGATGGAGTCGGAGAGCTGCTGAAGCGATCGGCCGAACTCGTGCTCGAGCGCGTGTCTGAGGTATTCGAGCCCTTCGCCGGAGTAGCCGAACTTCGTGCCGGGATCGGAGAGAAATCCGAGCTTGTGATCCGGCATCAGGCGGCGCCAGTTGGGAAAGCCGGTTTGGTGGGTGAGGACCAGGCGCGCGGTGAGCTTCGAGTGGCGAGGATCATTCCGGACGTCGGGATCGATCCAGTCGGGATCGAGCGGCTCGTCGAGCGAGAGCTTGCCGGCGTTCGCGAGGCGGAGCGTCGTGATGGCGACGACGGGCTTGGTGAGGGAGGCGACGTTGAAGAGCGCGCGCCGCGACATCGGGATGCCGGGGCGGAGCTCGCCGGAGGTGAGGGTGGTGGTGACTTTGCCATTCTCGATGACGGCGACAGCGATGCCGGGGACGTGAGTCGCGGCGAGCCACGAGGGCAGGGAGTCGCGGAAGGCGAGGGAGACCGTCGATTGCGCGGCGAGAGCGGGAGCGGCGATGAGGAGTGAAAGTGCGACGGCGGCGACGGGCGGTGCGACTCTCATCTGTCTCCGGTGCGCAACTCCGCGCGCGGCGAGTGTATCGATCGGAGGCCACCGTTGGACAGTACGACTGATGAGTACGGATTGTTTCCGGGCGCGATGTGTGGCTATCCCGCGATGATCAGCGCGACGAGCCTCGTCTCCGCGCGCTCCTCCGCGCGCGTCGAGTGCATCGCACCGAACGAGGCGATGGCGCGCAGCCAGGCTTCGTCGGGGAGTGGGGCGCTCGCCAGCTCATCGAGCACGCGCTCGGCGCCCAGCGCATAGGGCGCGCTCACGATGCGCCGAGCGGCCATCGCGAGCGGAGCGAGTTGCGCGCGACGATGGTGAGGCGCGCGTGATGCGAGCCCCGCGATGCGCCGCAACGCGAGTCGTCGCGACGCGCCACGCCACGCGAGCGCGCCGCCTGCCTGCGCGCCGGCCCGCCGCGCGAGCCACCGCTCGGCGCGCGCGAGAAAGTCCGCGCGCACGCGATCATCGAGCGCGGCGTCAGCGCCGGAGACGAGTTCCATCGCGCGAAGGATTGTCGGCGCGTTCTCGGTGAGCTCGGCGTCGTCGATCGCCGCAGCGAGAATCGCGCGCGCGCCATCCAGCGCGAGGGCCAGCACGGCGGGGCGTGGCGCCGCGACGCACGCGACGACGATCTCCTCGCGGACCTCCGCCCCGTTTGAGTACCTGCTGCTCTGCGCATCGCGTTCGTTCCACACAACCATCGCGCGATGCATGCGCTCGCGCAGCTCCGCTCCGCTGGACGCCGCTCCGCCCTGCGCATGCGCCAGCTCGTCGACCGGCGCTGGCAGCACTGCGCCCGTGGTTCCGATCACATCCTTCATCGTGCGCAGCTTCTCCCGCAGCCGCCGTTCCACCGCGAGCACCGACTCGGTGCTCGCGGGCGGCGCGAGCGCGTAGCTGTACGTGCGCGCATGCAGCGCACCGATGCGCCTCGATCGCGCGACGCGCTGCTCCATCCGCGCGGGGGTCCATGGCAAGTCGAGATGTACGACCACCGATGCGTCGTGCAGATTCAGCCCTTCGCTCGCGAGGTCGGTGGTCAGGAGCAAGTCGATGCGCTCTGCCGCCGGCGGGACTGCCGCGCCCGATGCTCGCGGCGCAAAGCGCGCCAGGGCGTCCTGGCGCGACAGTCGACCGCTCACGATGCGCGCGCCGCGCGAGGTCAGCGCGGCGACCGCGCCTGAGTCGCGCAAGAGGTCGTACATGGCGTGCACCGTGTCGGCGTACTGCGAGAATGCCAGCACCTTTTCGCCCGGATGTCGCGCGCGCAGCTCGCGTATCGCCTTCGCGCGCGACGCATCGACTTCCGCACCATCGCGCGCCCGCGACAACAGCGCGCGCACGGCATCGAGATGCTCGCGCACCAGCCGCAGCAGCGCGTGCGGCTCCGGCGTCGGACCCGCCACGAGCTGTGGAAAGGCGAGCTGAATCGCATCGTCGGCGCAGCTCCACGCGCGCAGCTCGCGCCGATCGGGATAGCGTCCCTCCCCCAATGCACTCTCGAGCGCGATCCCGCGGGCGATGCGCCGTCGCAGCGCGCCCGCCAGCGCACCGCGACTCGAGGCCCACTGGCGAAGCAGGCTCCAGGTGAGCAGCACACCCCCCGCGCCACCATCCGATGGCGGAATTGGCGGGGGGAGCGCGAGCACGGCGTGCAGCAGCGGCGAATCATCGTGCACGGGGAGCCAAACCGGCGGCGCGGCATCGGGCACCCTCACCGCGGCCTCGACATCCGCGCGCCCGCGGCGCACGATGAGCGCGCCGATCCCGGCATCGTTCATTTTATATGAGCGAGCGCCGAGGAAGAGCGCGAAGAGTGCGGACAGCTCGGCGCGCCGATTGTGCACCGGCGTCGCAGTGATCAGCAGCACCGTTGCCCGCGCGCAGAGGGAGGCGAGCATCGCGTAGCGCAGCGTCGACGCCGTGCGCGCATGGTGCGCCTCGTCGAGCACGATGAGGTCGAAGTGGCCGGCCGGCATCGTGCCGCGCGACAGCGCGCTGTACGACACCATCGTCGCGCGCACACCAGCGGCGGTGAGGGCGTCGCTCCACATCGCGCGCAGCGCGGCCGGCATGACGAGCAGCGGATGCGCGGCGTCGCGCATCAACCTGGCGGCGACGTACGTTTTGCCGAGTCCCGCCTCGTCCGCGAGCATCGCGCCACGGTGCTCTCGCATTATTTCGCGCAGCCGGTCGACGGCGCCCTGCTGATGTGCGTGCAGCGTGATTGTGCCGAGCGACTCACCCGCTTCGGGCGCCGGAAGCCAGTGACCGGCGATGAGCGCCCGCGCCTCCGTGGCGCGCACGATCATCGCGCGGCCCATCCGATCAATGGCGCGACGTCTGCTGCGCGTAGGCGATAGGCGCGCGTCGCGGCATCGAGGAGCTCGCACGCGTCGGGCACGTCGCCATCCATCGCGCGGATGGCGAGCGGGGCGAGGATCTCGCGCGCGGAGCTCCAGTCGCGTGGAAGCGGGAGGAGCGCCATCGTCCAGCCGAGGTAGCGATGGTAACCGCCGCGCGCAGGCTCGGCGAGCACGTGGAGCCACGCAGCGGCGAGCGAGGAGTTGAGCAGCGCGGTGAGTGCGAGCGCATCGCGCTCGTCGTCGCACGCGGCGACGTAGCAGCTGTTCAACGGAACTGTCGGATCGCCTGCCGGGATGAGTAGCGCGCGAGGCGTGCGCCCCATGTCGGCCCAGACGACGCGAGCGTGCGCGGGCGACGCTGCGGGCGTGCGGAAAAGCGTCCACCACATGCCACCGGCGCGCGCATCGCTGCGCGCGACGAGCCGTCGGCGCCAGCGCGCGAGCCAGCGTCCGGCGTGCGGCGGGAGCGACGTCATCACAGCGCCACGTGCATCGTGTGTCCAGATAATCGCCGCGTCGCTCGGCGTCGCGCGCCACGGCGCCGTGCCCTCGCCGCGCAGCAGTGGGCGCAGCATGTCGCGCTCGAGGAGCCCCGCGCGCTCGCCCGCGCAGACGCGCACAAGGCCGTCGTCGCTCGCGTTCGTGAGATCGCGCGGCTCGCGCGTGACTATGAATGCCTCGTTGCATCCGCACTTCACACCCAGCATCGGCGCGCCAATTGCCGTCTCGGCAATTGGAATCCCCGCGCGGGAGACGCGATCGAAGGCGTCGCGCACCGGCGAGGGGATCGCGACCCACGGGCTGGCCGGATCGGCATCGAGGGAGAGGCGCTCGGGGGCAACGCACCAGCGCAGCACGTCGCGCTTGCGATGCAGCGATGCAAGAATCGATGGTGCATCACTGCCAGTTCCTTTGCGCGCGACCACCAGCGACGGATAGACGGCCGCGTCGAATGCGGCGGGAGATTCAGACCAGTCGCCGAGCGCGAGCACGTGCGCGCTGGTGCGTAGGAGCGTGCGTGCGCCGCCGCCCGCGAGCGCACGCCACATCTTCGCGGGCAGAAGGAGCGCGAGCGTGCCGTCACCGCGGGTGAGGGCGAGCGAGCGCTCGAGGAAGAGCGCGCCCAAGTCGACCTGCGCGGAGAAGCCGGCACCGGCGTTCGCGGAGCGGGCGCCGCGCTCCCACGCCGCGCCGCCGAAGACCAGGTAGCGCGCGCGCAGAGCCGAGCGTGTCTCCGCTGGAATGCGATGGAGACGCACCCACGGCGGGTTGCCGGTCACGAGATCGAAGCCGCCGCGCAATGCAACATCCGGGAAGTGCGTCGCCCATGCAAAGGGGAGGGCGCCACCCGAGCGAAGGGTTCGCCGGCGCGCCGCGAGCTCGCGCGCGCGCGTGCGTTCGTGCGCGAGGCGAGTCACGTCGGCTGCCGCCGGACGCACGCGATCTCCAAATAGATCGCGCCCACGCATCATGGCGAGCAGGTCCCGGCGCCGCGCCGCGCACCGCTGGATCTGCTCGGCCACGTGCGCGAGCGCGAAGGCGCGCTCCGATCGCTGCAACGCGCGCGCCAGTGTTCGCTTTCGCGCGCCGGTCGCGCGCGCGTAGCGCTGGCGCATGCGCGCGATGGCGCTGCTCCCGGTTCCGCGCAGCTCCTCGAATGCGTCGCCAGAGAGCGAGTCGCCGACGCGGATGTGGCGGTCGAGATTCGGCAGCGGCGTCACGCGCATGCCGTTCGTCTCCTCGCTCTCGATCACGACCGACAGCCACAGGCGTAGCTCGCAGAGCCATACCGCGGTTGGGTTCACGTCGACACCGAAGATCGTGCGCGTGAGCAGCTCGCGGCGCAGCGTGGCGAGCGGTCGCGGATCGCCGGCGCGCGACTGCAGCGATGCGAGCGTCTCGAGCGTGTGCACGAGGAACGCGCCCGAGCCGCACGCAGGGTCCAGCACGCGCAGCTCAGGGATTCGCGCGCGCAATATCGGCGCGGCCTCCGCGGAGATCGCGTCGCCCGAGAGCACGCGCTCGATGAGCTCGCGCGAAAGCGGCGCGTGCATTAACGCGGAGGTGAGCGCGGATCGCGTCACCTCGCCGACGAGCGACTGCGGCGTGTAGAATGCGCCGCTCGAGCGCCGCTCCCGCGAGGACATCAGCGATTCGAACGCCTTGCCGAGCATCTCCGGATCGATCGCGGCCTCGGACCACGCATCGCTGTCCTCGCGCGCCGTGAATCGGTAGCGCGTGAACAGCTCGCCGAAGGCGCGGCCGAGCGATGCGTCGGTGAGCTCGACCTTGGGCCAGCGGCGCTCGAGCGGCGCGGGCGCGAACAGTCCGCCATTCAAGAAGGGAACCGCGCCGAATGCGCGTGCGGCGGGTGCGCGCGATGCCACCGGCGTGTTGAGCGTGCCGAAGAAGAGCGGGCGCAGCACGCGTTTGTGGTAGCTGCCGCCGCGCTCCATGCAGGCGTCGAATCCGTTGGATAGAAAGCGGCGATCGCCGTCGAGCCACCCCTTCGTCTCCAGAAACGAAAGAAAGAGCAGTCGCGACAGATGGAGTAGCGCGAGCTCCTGCCTGTCCTCGATCGGCGCCGCTCCCCGCGCCTCGCCGGCCACCTCGTTCACGACGTCTTCGAGCGATCGATAGAAACGGCGGGTCAGCGACTCGCGGCCGAGCACTTCGAGCCATGAGGCGTGGGCGAGGACGTCGGCCGCGTCGCTCGTGGCGGCGAGCGAGGCGAGGGTGAGCGCATCGCTCGGGAGCACGTGCGCGCGATCGACCACGAGCGCCGACACGCGCGGCGATGTTCGCTCAGCGGACCACGCGACGACGGCGAGCTCCGTGGAATCGCGACGCGCGGCGGCGACGAGCCAGAGCAGGTGCGGGGCGCGTGAGCCAAGGCGCGCCACGACGGTCGCGATGCTCTCGCGCAGCGGCGTCCGCGCAGGGCACTCGATAAGCAGCGCGCGGAGCGTTCCGGAGCCCTGCACGATCCGCAGCTCAAGCGCGACATCGCGCAGCCCGAGTGCGGTGCGTGCGTCAGCGTCGAGCGGGAGCGGGGTAGCGGTGAAGCCGGCCGCGCTCGCGATGGCGGCGAGTGTGTCGACGGACGACGCGGCGGCGAGCAGCAGGGCGGCATTTCGGAGTGCGAGCACGCGGCACCGTAGCGCCGTCGCGATGCAGGGCCGTCATCGCACTGCCGCGCGCGTCGCTAAATCGACTCGCGCACGCCCAAGCGCGCGATGCTCACTTCCCGAGGTCGTACTTGCGACCCTTCCACTCGACGCCGGTGCCGCGTACGGTGCCGCGGATGATGATGTAGAGCGTCATGATCGCGCCGAGGGGCACGGTGAGGGCGTACAGCGGCGACTGGCGGAACGCTTTGCCGTAGATGAACGCCCACCAGACGACGAGCAGCCCCGAGCACACGCGTGCCCACATCGTGAGCGATGGCGAGAGCGTGACGAAGAACGACAGCAAGAGCACCGCGAAAGGCGCGAGATTCACGAGCGGCGCGATGACCATCAGGATCGGCGTGAGCGCGCGCAGCCAGGGCGCGACGGGCATCGCGGTGCGACCGGCGATCACGAGATTCTTCGTCCACCCGTCGATCACCTCCGGCAGCGACGTGTACATCCGCGTCGAGAGCTGGTCGAGCGCCATCGCGAGCTCGGTGCGCATGCCAAGCGAGTGTGTGAGCTGCGCGAGAGCAAGATCCTCGGCGGGCGTCCAGCGCACGGCCTCGTGGCCGCCGCTCGCGTCGTACGCCCTGCGCGTCATGCAGATGTATTGGCCGTTGGCGACCTTGTCGCGCGACTT
>JBDTJH010000149.1:0-10155 GCA_039935955.1 Gemmatimonadaceae bacterium | reverse complement strand
CTGCAGCGCGTCGGGCGTGCGGGGCACAACCTCGGCGCGGTGAGTCGCGGCGTCGTGATCCCGACGTTTCGCGATGATCTCGTCGAGAGCGCGGCGATCGTCGAAGCGATGCGCGCCGGCGACGTCGAGCCGACGCGCGCGATTCAGAATTCGCTCGACGTGCTCGCGCAGAGCATCGTCGCGATGGTGAGCGTCGACGACTGGACGGCGGGCGATGCGTTCGCGCTGGTGCGTCGCGCGTATCCGTATCATCGACTCACGCGCACGGTGTTCGACGAGGTACTGTCGATGCTCTCGGGAAAGTATTCGTCGGAGCTCGCGGCGGAGCTGGAGCCGAGGATGACGTGGGATCGCGTGAACGACCGTCTCGCGGGAACACGCGCGTCGCGGATGATGGCGGTGATCTCGGGCGGGACGATTCCCGATCGCGGGCTGTACACCGTGAACCTCGCGGACCGCACGCGGCTCGGTGAGCTCGACGAGGAGTTCGTGCACGAGTCCCGCGTCGGCGACGTTTTTCAGCTCGGCTCGGCGACGTGGCGGATTGGGGCCATCGAGCACGACCGGGTGATCGTGACGCCGGCGCCGGGTGCGCCGGCGCGGATGCCGTTCTGGCATGGGGAGTTCTCGACGCGGAGCGTGCCGCTGAGTCATCGCGTGGGTGAGTTGCGGCGTCAGCTCGCGGCAGTGGACATCGATGACGATTCGGTGAATGCGGAACTCGAGGCGCGCTACGGCGTGGACGCGGCGTGCGCGCAGTCGCTGCGCTCGTACATCGCGGAGCAGCGTGCATCGACGGGCGTGGTGCCCGACGACCGGACGCTCGTGATCGAGCAGTTCCGCGACGAGATGGGCGCGCTCCGCATCATCCTGCACTCGGTGTTCGGCGGACGCGTGAATGCACCGTGGGGGATGGCGCTTGCGCAACGTGTGCGCGAGGCGTTGCCGGGGATGGAAGTGCAGGTGCAGACGACCGACGACGGGATCATGCTGCGACTGCCGAACCTCGGCGGCATGGCTCCGCTGTCGGCGCTGATGCATCTCTCCGCGGCGGAGGCGGAGACGCGCGTGATGGACGAGGTGGGCACCACATCGCTCTTCGGGGCGCGCTTCCGGATGAATGCGGCACGCGCGCTGCTCCTGCCGCGCGGATCGCCGAAGCGGCGGATGCCGCTCTGGCTGCAGCGTCTCAAGGCGCTCGACCTGCTCGATGCGGTACGGAGATTTCCGACTTTTCCGATTCTCGTCGAGACGTATCGCGAGGTGTTGCAGGACGCGTTCGACATGGCGGCGCTGAAAGACGTGCTCGACTCCATTGGGGCAGGCCGCATCGCAATTCGGACCGTGGAGACGGAGCGCGCGTCGCCGTTCGCGGCGAGTCTGCAGTTCGGCTTCGTGATGGACTGGCTCTATGGCGACGACACGCCGAGGGCGGAGAGGCAGGCGGCACTGCTGTCGATCGATCGCGGACTGCTGGATGAGGTGATGGGGACGGAGGGTGCGGACGAGGGAACGCTGGAAGCGATCGAGCAGCTGCTGGCGGAGCGGCGCGGCACGGCGGAGGGACGGCGCGCGCGGACGGCGGATGAGCTGGCAGTGCTGCTCGATCGCGCGGGGGATCTCACGGAGAGCGAGTTGCGCGCGCGCGTGGCGGATGCGGATGGATGGTTGGAAGCGAATGATCCGCTTGCGGAGCTGCTGGATGCGGGACGAGCGCTCGCGATTCCGTTCGGGCAAGCGAGCGACGCGAGCGATGGCAGCGCCGAGTGGCGAGTGGTGCTGACGGAGTCGATCGGGAGGTATGCGGCGGCGCGCACGCCGGAGACGATTTCGTGCGTGCGCGCGACATCATCGCTCATCGAGAAAGATGCGGAGGATGTGATTCCCGTCGCGATGCGGAACGTCGTGCTCGAGCCGAAGGTCGCTCGGCGGGAGATTCTCGCGCGCTGGCTCGCGCTCGCGGGGCCGGTGACCGTGGAGGAGGTGCGTGCGCGGTATGCGTGGCCCGCGGAGTGGATCGAGAGGCGGATCGGCGAATGGGAAGAGAACGGGAAGCTCGTGCGCGGGCGTTTCCGTCGCGAGATCGAGGTGCCGGAGTGGGCGACGCGGCGCGTGGTCGAGCTCGCGCGCAACCGCGCGCTCGCCGCGCTGCGCAAACAGATCCAGGCCGTCGATCTCGCGACGTTTACGGCGTTTCTGCAGCGATGGCAGCATCTCGATCCGCGCGAGCATCTCGATGGGGCGAGCGGTGTGAGCGCGATCATCGCGCAGCTCACGGGGCTGCCGCGGGCGCCTGGCGCGTGGGAGCGCGACATTCTCCCCGCGCGCATGGATCGCTACGAGCCCGCGTGGCTCGCGCAGCTCGCGAGCGGGGGCGCAATCGTGTGGGCGGGCGGGAGCAAGCCCGATCCCGAATCCGTGCCGACGCTCACGAGCGTGCGGTTCTTTCCGCGCGGCGAAGGGGCGATCTGGCTCGATGCGGAGGACGAGCCGCTGCTCACGCCGAACGCAATCGCGGTGCGCGCGTCGCTCGCCCGGTACGGCGCGAGCTTCATCGCGGACATCCAGGCGGCGACGGAGTTCTCATCGCTTACCGTGCGCGATGCATTGCGCGAGCTGTCGGCGGCGTCACTCGTCACGAACGATACGGTGGAGGCGTTGCGCGAGATCGTGCGTACGCGCTCCGTGCCCGGACGCTCGCGCGGTGTGGGCGCGCACTCGTCTCCCGACCCGACGCGCTGGCTCCCCGCAAGCTTCGAGGCGACGCCGGGGCGGCCCGTCTACTCGCGCCCGCCGAGCCAACGGCGGCTTCCGAAGTGGAGACGCCCGGATCTTCCCGGCCCGCAGGCTGCGTGGGTGGGGCGATGGTCGCTGCTGCGCACGCCGGGGACGTGGGGCACGCGTCCCGACGAGGAGGAGCACGCGGAGCAGATCGCACGTCAGTGGCTCGACCGCTATGCGATCGTCACGCGCGACTGGTGGCGGCGCGAGCGGCCGCCCGTATCGTGGCGCGCGATCTATCGTGAGCTCAAGCGCCTGGAGTATCGCGGCGAAGTGCGACGCGGCTACTTCGTCGAGGGCCTCGGCGGCGCGCAGTTCGCAATGCCCGAGGCCGTCGAGCGACTGCGCGCGCAGCCTGATCTCGATGCCAACGCGCCGATGATCGTCATGTCTGCCGCCGATCCGGCGAATCCGTACACGCTGCCGCTCGAGTCTATCGCAAAGGGATCGCTCGTGCGCCCACGCGGTGCGGGCGCGCTGCTGCTCACGCGCCGCGGCACCGTCATCATGAATTCCGAGGGCCGAGGGAAGCGCGTCTCGATCGCGAGCGATGCATCGGATGCAAATGTCACTGAGGCCGCAAAGCTGCTCGGCGAATATCTCAGTCGCGGCACGCCCGCGGGCGCCCGCGCGGCGCGCGATCCGCGCATCGAGAACATCAACGGCGAGGCGGCGGGCGCGAGCGCGCACGTCGAGGCGATCATGGACGGGGGATGGCGCCGCGCGACGGACGGACTCGTGTTTTATCTGCTGTGACTCAGTGCGGCAATGGCTGGTACTTGTCGAGCCAGGCGAGTGATTCCCGAATCAGCGTCGTGCGCGGAAGGAAGTGGCTCCCCTCCTCGACGACGTGCCGCTTCTGATCCAGCGGCGTTCCGAGCAGCCGAAACATCGGCTCCTGCGAGGTGGCGACTGGAAAGAAGAAGTCGTACTTGCCATTCATCATCAGCGTCGGAATGCGGATGTGCCCGAGGTAGGTGAATGGGTCGACTTCAGGGCGCGTTTCCTCGGGTGCCAACCCAGCCGAATAGAGCACGTTCACCTTGATGCGCGGCTCTACGGCGGCCATTAGCCCTCCCATCTCACCACCCCAGCTCACGCCGTAGTACGCGAGGTGATCCGTGGTCACCTCACTGCGGGTTTCTGCGTAATCGATCGAACGGCTTAGATCCTTTGCCCACATGACGACATGATCCCTGTAGAACGTGGAGCGGTCCGCCACGTCGGTATAGAGTGAATCGCTTCGCTGATAGGTTCCCTTGTACACGGGATAGATCACCGCACGTCCGCTCTTGAGCATGAAGCTGAATATTCGCGTTTGAAGATTCTGAGGCGCGACATCGCGTATGGCATTGGACCCGGGAAAATAGACGATCGCCGGATACGGCCGATGACCCGTTTTTGGCAGGTAGAGGTAGATCAGCAGGCGCTCGTTTCCGTATGCCGCGGTGACGCCGACGAGCTCGCGCGTCCAATCGCCCTCATCCACTTTTTCCATAACCTTGGCGTCGAGCGGGCTGCGGTCATATTCGAACATCCGTTGGTACGCGCTAAAAAGCTGATCGGAAACTGGGGTCTCCTTCGAGTAGTCGCGTACCATCCGATGCATGGGCTCGCCCGCGCGTGCGAGCATTGAATCCGTGTGCAGATACTTCACGAGGCGAATGCCATTCGTCGGCGAGCGATCGAACGGCGGCTGCGTGAATGCATCGGTGAAGAGATAGGGTTGGTCGTTCCACCCACCTCCGAGAATGAAGCGATCTGACCCCGACGCATTCGCACACCACTCTCGCACGTTCCCTCCCATGTCGTAGGTGCCGAACTCGCTCATGGCTTGTCCGCTTCCCACCTCACGCGTTCCGCTGCCGGAAAAATTGCTGCGCGGGATGATGTTCGCGGCGTAGATCGGACTCGCCGCGCGGTACCAGTGCCAGAGCGTGGGAAGAGACTTGCCAGCGTACTTCGCGTAAGCGGCCGCCTCGTACCAGCTCAGGCCGGCGACGGGAAACTTTCCCTGGCCCTCGGGATAATCGCCGCCTTCCCACGTGGATGGCCCGGGTCGGCCGGTGCGATCGACCATGCGTGCGATGCCCCGTTCCCATGGAACCGTGTGGCCGTTCTCGGTGATGGGAATTTCCCAGAGCTCTCGCCGCTGATAGCCACCATCGATTACGAAGTGTTTGTACTGCTCATTGGTCACCTCGAAGCGATCCATCAGGAAATCGCCGAGCGGTATTGCCTTGAGGTCGGTGAAGCCGACGGTGAACTCGAGGTCGACCGCGCCGCCGGTGACTCGGACCATCTCGGGCGGCAGGTCCGCTTCGCGATCGAGCCGAATCGTGTCCTCATCGCGGCGCCAGAGGCGGTCGAGCGTACGTCGTCCCGGTGCCTCGAAGCGGAGCCTGATTGGATCGCTAAAACTCGATGCGGTCGCTGGCAGGAGCAGATTGTCGATTGGAGTTCGTCCGGCGCGCGTCCACGACGAATCGGGCGCAGCATAGGACTTCCAGCGTACCGTTGCTCCCGTCGGACTGGTGCGAAGCGTTGCGCTCCGTGCGAAGCGTGGACGCATTGCGGCGAACAGTGAATCTCCGGGAATCATCGAGTCGATGCGACGGGCGAGTGTGTATGCCGCCTCCCAGTCGCCCGCCTCGCCCAGTGCCACGAGCGTGGGCATCCCCTCCTCGCGCGCCCAACGCGCGTCGCGCGCGTGCTTTCCCGGGCCGAGCCACCACCCGCCTGCAGCCAGAATCATCACCAGAAGCGCTGCACCCGCGAGAATCGCGGATCGCTTCGTGCGCGGCGCAGCGCCGCCACCTCTCGCGGCCGCGGCTCCGGATGCCGAGAGATACGGCTCGACCTCCGCCGAAAATTCCTCCGCGGTCTGCAGTCGATCCGCGGGATCTTTCGCGAGGCACGTGTCGATCGCCCGCGCGAATTGCACAGGGAGATCCGGTCGAAGCTGTGCGATGGGCGGCGGCGTGCGTGTCACCTGCGCGACGAAAATCGCCTGCGAGTTATTACCGGCGAAGGGCGTCTGTCCGGTCAGCATCTCGTAGGCGACGGTCGCGACGGAGTAGAGATCCGCGCGCGCATCGATGGTCGTGTCGCCCGACGCCTGCTCCGGCGCCATGTAGGCCGGAGTGCCGATGGCGATGCCGATCGCCGTCGCGGCACCGGATGCCCGGATGTCGCTCTGTGTCGCGGCACTCGCCGCCTTCGCGATGCCGAAATCCATGACGAAGGCGTGCTGGCCCGAGAGCATGATGTTCTCGGGCTTGATGTCACGGTGGATCACACCCTGCTGATGCGCATAGGCAAGCGCGTCCAGCACGTCGCGGAGGATGCGCGCGGTGTCGGGGATGCTCAGGCGGCCCTCGCGTACGAGACGCTCGCGCAACGTCTCGCCATCGACCAGCGGCATCACATAGTAGAGCGTGCCCCCCGCGTCGCCGGAATCGATGAGCGTGAGCACGTGCGGATGCTGCAGGCTCGCCGAGATGCCGATCTCGCGAAGGAATCGTGTAGCACCAAACACTGCCGAGACTTCTGGACGAACGACCTTGATGGCGACGGCGCGATGATGTTTCAGATCGCGCGCGGCATAGACGACCGCCATCCCTCCGCTTCCGAGCTCGCGCTCGAAGGCGTATTGCCCGGCGAGGGCGGTGCGGAGGCTCTCGGGAATCTCGCTCATATTGTCGACCCCTTAGCTATCGAATATCCGCGCGCCCGAGCGCCGCGCGCACGGCTTCGCGCATTGCGACCACTGCATCCTCGCTCGACGCCGGTGAGTCGTCGCGCACGTGGAGCTCGATTCCCTCGGCGACCATCACGCGATGCCACACCGCGTCATGCGCGCCGTTGTCCGCCACGACGCCATCTGCGCGCGCGCCGAGCGCCGGCGCGAGCGACGAGGCGACGCGACGCTCGAGCGCATCGCCCGTGAGGCCGCCCACTTCGAGTTTGATCTTCTCGAGCGTGAGCCCTTCGCGCTGGCGAATCTTGATGAAGAGAAGCTGCAGCAGGTGGCGGTAGCCGTACGTCGCCGCCGTGCCGGTGCCGTCGGGATGGTCGAGCAGTCCCGTCGACACGTAGAATCGCACCGCGCGAGCGCTCGGCTCGGCACGCGCGGCTCCATTCGTCGGACGCATCCCGGCGGCGTCGACGAGCGCGGTTGCGTGCGCCGCGAGGCCGCGCGAGTTCCACGGCGCGTGCCGCGAGTGCGCGCGGAGGAGTGGGACGGGCGATTCGGCCATGGCTCAACAATATAGGGCGTACGAACACGGCGGGAAGCGCAATTGCGCTCCCCGCCGTCGGCACTGCCTCTACGCTGCCGGGCGAAGCTACTTCCGCTTGGAGCTTTTCGTCTTCGCGCCGCCCTTCTTTGGTGGCGCCTTCTTGGCGGCCTTCTTCGCGGGCGCCTTCTTAGCGGGCGCTTTCTTCGCAGCGCTCTTCTTCTTGGCCGGGGTTTTCTTCGCGGCCGTCTTCTTTGCGGGCGCCTTCTTGGCCGCAGTCTTCTTGGCCGGGGCCTTCTTTACCGGGGCCTTCTTCGCTGCGGGCGCGCTCTTAGCCGCTGGCTTCGCGGGTGCCTTCGCAGGAGCACTCTTGGCGGCGGGAACCACTTTCCTTGCCGGCGCAGCCGCTGCCGCGTTCTTCGCGTCCGCCTTCTCGGCCTTGCTCGCCGCGCGCGAGGCCTTCGCCGAGGTGAGGGGGGCGACGTCGTCCTCCTCTTCCTCTTCGACGACTACGGCCGGCGTCTCCCCGTCCTCGTCCTCTTCGTCGTCCGTGCTGTCCCAGAGCTCTTCGCCGGTGGTCTTGGTCATCCCCCAGCCGCTGCCCTCCTCGTCGTCATCGTCGTCGTAGGAAGCGCCGCCGCCACCACCGTAGCCGATATCCTCTTCGTCGTCTTCGTGCTCCGACAGGTAGAGCTTTTCGTTGTACTCGTCACCACGCGACATGCTTGCCTCCTTTCATGTTATAAATCACGAAGCTCGGAATCCGAAGGAGCGGCTTCAAGACGATCGATTCTGAAAAACCCGGGTGCAGATCGCATGCCCCGCGACCTCGCTATGGAACCGCGGAATCATAGCGACTGTTCCGCCCAGAACACCCCCCAATATCACGGATCGAAAGAAACGTCAAGCAGCGGACGGCCAAGTAAGGCGCCGGAGCTCCGTCAGTCGCCGCCAGCCGGCAGCGGAGAAGCTCCGCCGACGATGCCGTGCGCCCGATCCTCGCTCCTGTGCTCGGCCCGCTCGAAGCGCTTCTGGAAGGCGTCGAGGTAGGTGTAGAACACGGGCGTCACGTAGAGCGTAATGATCTGCGAGAAGGCGAGCCCTCCCACCACCGCGACGCCCAGCGGACGCCTCGACTCCGCTCCCGCGCCGGCCCCAAGCGCGATCGGAAGCGTGCCCATCAGCGCCGCCATCGTCGTCATCATGATCGGCCGGAAGCGTACGCTGCACGCTTCGAGGATAGCGTCGTGCGCGGACTTCCCCTCCTTTCGCTCGGCCTCGATCGCGAAGTCGATCATCATGATCGCGTTCTTCTTCACGAGACCGATCAGCATGATGATGCCGACGAAGGCGTAAACGCTCAGCTCCATGTGGAAGATCCAGAGCGTGAGCAGGGCGCCGAAGCCGGCGAACGGCAGACCGGTGAGGATGGTGATCGGGTGGACGAAGCTCTCGTAGAGGATGCCGAGCACGATGTAGATGATCAGGATCGCGAGGATCAGCAGCACGAGCAGCCCCTGTTGTGCGGCCTGGAATGCCTGTGCGGTACCGGAGAACGCAGTCGTGACGCTCGAGGGTAGCGTCTGGTCGGCGAGCTTGTTGACGTCGGCCACGGCCGTACCGATCGAGACGCCCGGCGCCAGATTGAACGACAGCGTGACAGACGGCAGCTGCCCGGAGTGATTCACCGTCGCCGGACCGGTGCTCGGCGATACCTTCGCGAGCGACGCAAAGGGAACGAGGTCGCCCGACGCCGAGCGCACGTAGAGAAGGCCGAGTGCATCGAGATTTCTCTGATACTGCGGCAGGAGCTCCATCACGACCCAGTACTGATTGTTGGGTGTGTAGATCGTGGAGACCTGGCGCGAGCCGTACGCGTTGTAGAGCGCGTCCTCGATCGTGGTGGCCGTGATGCCGAGCGACGACGCGCGGTCGCGATCGATGTCGACCTGCACCTGCGGATTCTTGATCTGCAGATCGCTCGTGATGTCGGTGAGCCCGGGGATTCCGTGCAGCTTCTGCTCCATGATCCCGGCGTAGTGGTACAACGTCACGAGGTCGGTGCCCTGAAGCGTGAACTGGTAGAGGCTCTTGCTGGAGCGTCCGCCGATGTTGATCGGAGGGGGATTGGTGATGTAGACGCGCGTGCCGGGGACGGCGGAGAGTTTCGCGGTGAGCTCGCGCGCGACGGCGTCGGCGTCGAGCTTGCGGTCCGAAGGATTCTTGAGGTGCATGAAGAGTCGTCCCTGATTGATCGTCGGCGAACGTCCGCCCGCGCCGACCGCGGACATGAATCCCTGCACGTTCGAATCCTGCGAGACGATGGCGGCAAGCTGCTTCTGGTGCGCGACGACCGCGTCGAACGAGGTTCCCTGCTCGGTCTCCGTCGTGCCGCTCAGCTGCGACGTGTCCTCGCTCGGCAGGAATCCCTTGGGCACGATGGCGCCGAGTGCGAGCGTGCCGAGGAGCACGAGCCCGGAGAAGGCGACGGCGTACGGGCGATGGTTCATGACCCAGCGGAGCGTGCGCTCGTAGAAGTGGAGCACGCGATCGTAGATGCCCTCGGTGACGGCGAAGAACCTGTTCGGCTTTTCCTCGTGATGCGGCTTGAGGAAGCGACTGCAGAGCATCGGGGTGAGCGTGAGCGACACGAAGCCCGAGACGATGATCGAGACGCCGATGGTCACGGCGAATTCGTGGAAGAGCCGGCCGACGAGCCCACCGAGAAAGAGCACAGGGACGAAGACGGCGACGAGCGACAGCGTCATCGAGAGAATCGTGAAGCCGATCTCGCGCGAGCCGACGAGCGCCGACTCGAAGACCGGCTCTCCATTCTCGATGTGGCGTACGATGTTCTCGAGCATCACGATGGCATCGTCGACGACGAAACCGACGGAGAGCGTGAGCGCCATCAGCGACAGATTGTCGAGGCTGTAGTCGAGCAGGTACATCACTGCGAACGTTCCGACGAGCGACATCGGGAGCGCGAGGCTCGGGATGATCGTTGCGGAGACGTTGCGGAGGAAGATGAAGATCACGAGCACGACGAGGATCAGCGTGAGCATGAGCGTGAACTTCACGTCGCGTACGGATGCCTCGATCGTCTCGGACTTGTCGTAGAGCGTCTGCACGGTGA
>JBDTJH010000148.1:0-9348 GCA_039935955.1 Gemmatimonadaceae bacterium | reverse complement strand
GTGGCGCGAACCGCCTGCCACAGGCTGACGCCCGTGCCGAGCACGAGGAGCGCCGCGGCGACGACGAGACCGCCGACAAACACCCGGTTGCGTCGCGCGAATTTGCGGAGCTGGTACATCGCGCTCGCCGGCCGCGCGAAGATCGGCTCGTCGCGCAGAAAGCGGCGTACGTCGCTCGCCAGATCGTTCGCGGAGCTGTAGCGACGCTCCTTCTCCTTCTCGAGCGTCTTGGCGACGATGATCTCCACGTCGCCCGACAGCCGGCGATTGATCGTGCTCAACTTGGCCGGATCATCGAGCATGATGATCCTCGCCACTTCGTGGATCATCTTCCGCGAGAGATCGTAGGGCATCCGCCCCGTCAGAAGCTCGAACAGGATCACACCGAGTGTGTAGACATCGCTGCGGTAGTCGAGCTCGGCCGGCTCGGCGTTGATCTGCTCGGGGCTCATGTACTGCAGCGTTCCGATCACTTCCCCGACCGTCGTCTGGCGCGTCTGGATATCGGCGTCGGTGAGACGCGCGACGCCGAAATCGAGAATCTTTGGCTGCCCGGCTGCGTCGACCAGAATGTTGGCCGGCTTCAAATCGCGATGGATGACGCCCTGTTGATGGGCGTAGGCGACGGCGTCGCAGACGCGCGCGAACAGCTCGAGCCGTTGGTCGCGATCGAGGGCATGCGAGTTGGCGTAATCGGTGAGCGGCTCGCCGCGCACCAGCTCCATCGCGAAGAATGGCTGCGCCCCGTACGCCTCCTCCGATGTGCCCGCCTCATAGATCTGCGCGATGCCGGGATGTTGAAGTCGACCGAGCACTTCCGACTCGCGAGCGAACCGCCGGATGAGATCGGGCGACATGAAACCAGGGCGGATGACCTTCAGCGCGACGGTGCGGTGCGGCTGGTCCTGCTCGGCTTCGTACACCGTCCCCATGCCGCCCTGGCCGAGGACGGAGATGATGCGGTAGCGGCCAATGGTCGGTTCATCCATGGGCGATTCGAGTCCGTCGGGTGGGAGGGATAGCACAGTAGTTTGTTGGCCGATGCCGGCGTGCGCCAGAGTAACCGCGCCGCGAGCACCTGGACGAACTCGATTTACGAGCAAATACACACCGCAGTACAGACCGCCGGGGTTTTGAGAAGAAAACGAAAACCCCGCAAAGCCAAACGGCCATCCGGGGCAATCATTTTCGGAAGTGGGTCAGCGAGGAGTCGAACCTCGGACCTCAAGCTTACTCATGCCTTCTGGAGACGGTCTTGCTCAAGAGTCTCGTTCGGGGCTGGTACTCGAACATGGGTAGCATGGTTGGATATGCGCGCGGTTACGTGCTGAGCTACATCGTGCCTCGCAAGCGATCCCACTCAGCTTGCCCATTTCTTGACCAACATCCACAGTGTGGGGACGGAACACATCCCTCACAGTAATTTCCGGCGCCGCTGTTTGTGGCCGGCCAGACATTCAGCGATCGCCAGATTCCCTGCCGGACGCTCGAACGTGTTACGGTCGTGAGGTGCGGCGACTCTTAACGCTGAACCTGCTCTTTCTTCTGCTGCTGGCCGCGCCACTGGGCGCGCTCGAGCTCATCAGAGATGGCAGCGAATGGGCAGAGCGGCATCGTGAGGGAATTGGAGTCGTGCTTTGGTTCTTCACACTCAAATAGTTGAGTGCGCCAGCGGTGTGGGTGCTGCCGCGAGCGAATCAGACTGTGCTTCATACTTCGCTGGGGGAAGGTTGTACATGGTACTGGGAACCTGTGCGCTGTACCTTCCACCACGGTCCAAACGTGTTTAGCTGGAGCCGACCGCATCGCCCTGATAACCGGACCTTGAACACCGGAAGCAAAAACGAGCGCGACATCACGTTCGTGAGCGCTCATCATCGGCTCGGACACGATGCGGCGTATCCGTGGCGGGTAGTGCTGCCCGTCGTGCCGTGCTAGGGAGGCGAAGAATCGATATGACAAGCGGCGTGTCCTTTGATCTCTTCGCTGGCCCCGGAGAGATGCGCGCGCACGCTCGCGCATTCGACTGGGCAGCAAGTGCACTCGGTCCCCTGGATCAATGGCCGGAATCCCTGCGCACTGCAGTGGCGATCATGTTGGGGAGCGGCTTCCCCATGGTTCTTGTGTGGGGCCCCGAGCTCATCCAGTTGTACAACGATGCGTATAGTCCGCTGATCGGCGCAAAGCATCCTCGCGCACTTGGACTGCCGACGCACGCGTGCTGGCCCGAGATCCGGAGTGTTCAGGAACCCACCTTCGCGCGAGTGTTCCGCGGCGAGACCGTCCAGCTCACCGAAGCTCACTACGCGCTCGACAGGCACGACACGGGTACACTCGAGGACGCGTACTTCGATGCAACCTTCGTCCCGGTGCCTCTCGCGAGCGGCGCAATCGGGGGCTCGCTCAGTGTGCTGTTCGAGAGTACAGACCGTGTACGTGCGCGATCGGCTCACGCAGAGCGCGAGGAACTGCGCGAGGCTGCCGCGGCAGCTGAACTGGCAAAGCGTGAGGCCGTCGAGCGAGCGCTCCGCGACGTAGCCGAAGCCAATCGCGCGAAGAGCGAATTCCTCGCGGTGATGAGTCACGAGCTGCGGACGCCACTGAATGCAATCGGCGGTTACGTCGAGTTGATCGAGCTCGGCATTCGCGGACCTGTGACGGAGGAGCAGAGCACGGATCTCATGCGCATCAGGACCGCGCAGCGCCACCTGCTCGGGCTAGTGACCGACGTGCTGGACTTCGTTCGCATCGAGACTGGCCGGCTAAAATACGCACTCACCGACGTGTGTCTGTCGGAGAGTGTCGTGTCGGTGGAGGTGCTCATTCGTCCGCAGTTCCAAGCCAAGAACATCGCGCTCGAACCGGACTGTCCCGATACTCGAATGCATGTGCGTGCCGACCGTGAGAAACTCGCGCAGATCCTGGTGAACTTATTGACGAATGCGCTCAAATTCACCGATGCGGGCGGACGGGTGAGCGTGGTGTGCGAGGATGGAGAGTCAATGGTGATCGTTCGCGTTCGTGACACGGGAATCGGCATCGCGCCGGACAAGCTGCAGCTGATATTCGATCCATTCGTGCAGGTGGATCAGCGCTTCACACGTCGGAACGAAGGCGTCGGGCTGGGCTTGGCAATCAGCCGGGATCTGGCGCGCGGCATGGGCGCAGAGCTCACCGTGGAGAGCACGCTGGGTGTGGGGAGCACGTTCACCTTGGCGCTGCCGCGGGCATAAGGTCTCGATCGGACGACACCGCAATGCGAAAGCCGGGACTCGAACCCGGACGGGTCCCAATTTTAATCTCAGGTCCCGCAGCCGTGCCTCGCAAAGTCTCGACTCGCTCGTACCGAGCGGCACAGAGTGGTAGTACGCTGGCGAGGCGAAAGCGACAAGGAAGAGACCGAGCACTGGATGTCGCTCACGTCGACGGCGATCACCGCGCTCACCGTTGCGAGGAACCGCGCACTCGCGGTGGGCGATACGTGGATCTTTCCGCATTCACTGCACGCAGGGCCGCGTGATCGACACGCCTTTTCGAAATGGTGGCTCGAGGCCGAGCAGTTGGCGGAGCTCGATCACGATCAATGGTGGGGCTTCCACGCACTTCGGCGACAGTTCGCGTCCGAGCTCAAGGTCGAACCGATTTCAGACATCGCGGCGCGCGGCGGTTGGAAGTCGACGACTACGTTGCTGACTTGCTACATCGAGACCGACCAGGGCACGATGAAGCGGGCGTTGGATCGCCGAAGAATGCTCTCCGAAGAGCGAATGGAGAGCAAGCACGGAGAGCAACACGCGCAGAGGTAGATGCACAACGCGCCACGAAGCAGGGTGAGTGCCCACGTGGCGCGATGTTGTATTTGATGGGCCAGCGAGGAGTTGAACCTCGGACCTCACGCTTATCAGGCGTGCGCTCTAACCACCTGAGCTACTGGCCCTGCGTTTCCTGCTCATTCCTATCTCTCTAACCGCTTACCCCGTCGGCAGCTTCGCGCTTTGCCGACAGCCATCAAGATTAAGACGCACTCCCTCCGAAATCAATCACCGAACCCACTCCCGTTTCCCCCTTCCCGCCGTGTGCCGAGCCGTGCACCGCGCACGCGTCGCCCTCGCACAACCGCCGCGCTCGATTCGCCGCGACCCACGCATAAAGTCGCGTCCCCGCCCACGCCGAGCCAGGCGCGTACATGAGCGGTACGAGCGGCCAGAGTACTGGAAGCCGCCGGCTGATCTCTCGAAACGCGAAAAATCCGCGCAGCGCGCGCCCGTCGGGCGTGACCACCGCCATCTCCTCGCGCATGTCGTCCGCCGAGACGCCCGGGAGCAGCTCCGTCGCCCGTGCGGCATCGCGCTCGAGATCCACGTAGCGCAGCCGCTTCGCGCCATCGAGCTCGGCGAGCTGCGACATCGTCCGAATACAGAGCGGACAATATCCGTCATACACCAGCGTCCACACGCGGGAACCGCCGCCGGCTCCGGCGCGATGCCACCTCCGTACCTCCGTTCGCACCGGCTCTGCAAACGCGGCGTACAACGACATCAGTTGAAAGAACGGCGCCACCATCAGCACCGCGATGCTGATGTGCATCGCGACTCCGGCTGCCAGATACACGAGGACCAGGCGCGGATACAACACGCACAGAACGAATGTCGCCTCGAACGCGAGCACGAGCGCGGCGATGAGTATGCCAAGCCAGTGCACATGCGCGAGCGAGAGCGTCATCGGGAGCGCGTGGCCGATCCCATCCAGCAGCATGTCGTACGTCATCGTGTAGCCGTTCAGCCACGCGCCCTTCCCCACCGTGATCTTCGACAGCGCAGCCGACAAGTACACGCTCACGAGAAGCCATTGCACGAGCCGCATCGGCCAGCGCGCGTCGCGGCTGCGCGCCCACTCTTCCACCTCTACGAATCGACCGCGGGCCCGACTTCGTGCGACACGCGCGCGTATTGCGTCGATGGACAGCTCCGCACCGCACGGCGTCAGGATCAGCAACCAGAGCACGATCGTCGCGGCGGCCTGCGGATGACGCATCGTTCCGTACGAGAACACGTGCGCGAGCAGAAGCGTGACAACCGGCGCGAAGACGATGAGCGACAGGCGGGTGTACGCCCCCAGGAGCGCGCCGATTCCCGTCACACCACACACGATCCACGCAATGACGAGTAGCGTCGCGCCGGGCCGCGCGCCCCACCCGAACGGCAGCATCTCCACCTTGAGTGCCGGAAGCGCAGTGAACCATTCCGCTGGAAGACGTGCGCGTCGCAGCTCCAGCGCGAGGGTGCCCGGCCACAGCGCATCGGTGAGCAGCGCGAACACGACCGCGATGCGCAGATACGCCAGATCGCGGAGACGCGCGGGCTCGAACCAGTAGCGGTCGAGCCGTTCCCGAATGCTCACTCGTGTCCGAGGCGATCGAGAGTCCATTCGGCGACCCGCCGCATCGGTGCGCGCACCGTGTATGTCGATGTGTCGGAGACATACACGACCCGCAGCCACGCCGACGCCGAGCAGTAGCGCCCCGGATACTGCGCCGCGATTGCGCGACCGAGCTTGCGCTCCGCATCCTGGCTCGCAGGTGCGTCCGGCGCGCGGCCGATCGTCACCAGCAGCGAGCCCAGTTGAACCGGTGGGATGCCCAGCGAGTCAGCCGGAAGAATGTTGCCGAAGTCCGTCAATCCACAGCGCGCGACGCGCAGCTCCGACACCAGCAGAGAGTCTCCGCTGACGTGCGCGTTTGCGTACATCGAATACCGCAGGAAGGGCCAGTACCAGAGACCGTCGCCGGGGACGCCGGGCGACGATGAAAGGATCTGCGAACCGAGCACGGCGATGCAGACACCGGATGCGACGATCTTCGGAAGGGGCATGAACCTCGGGAGGGAGAGTTCGACCGCTGGCGGTGGAAAGGCGACCCGCCGTGACGACGCCGTCGCATCATGTCGACGAGAGCGAGGTTGCACAACGGGCCCGATTCGTCAGCGATACCGCGCGCGAGCCCCGCGTGAAACAGATCGTACTCCCTCCGTCCTCGGCCCCCACCATTTTCCTTGATGGGGGCCTTCTCCATCAGTGCCTATCCTAGCGTCTATCCCGTCGCGGTGTGGCAACGAATGGCACGGTGATCTTCGCCGTCGTATCGAAGAGGCGACCCGTGATCATGCCGTCCTCATTGATGTCCTGAGCGGATACCAGCGAATCCCCGGAACCCCCAGCCACGAGCAGGTTCAGGTCGAAAATCTTGCCATGCGTCCAGATCACAGCACGGCAGCCTGGCGACCCGCACGATTCGCCTACGACCTCTCCACGCGAATTGATCCCGAGTGCCTGGCTAGTCAGATCCCCGGAGAGCATTCCCAAGTCCGCAATCCCGTCGCGCCTCGACCAGAAGAAGGCGTGAGCGATGAAGGAGCCATCCGCATCTCCCGGCGGATCCGAGAATCCGACGACATCGCCCTCCTCGTTGATATCCATCGGTGTATTCCACGCCACCCCGCCCAGGTCGCCGATTCTGGTGACGCGACCGTGCTCCCAGAGCACCGCGTGTCGTGCACTGAACTCTCCGGATGCAACGTCACAGTCGCCCGAAATGCCCACCACTTGCCCGCGATCGTTAATGGCGGTTGCCGCGGAGGTCGAATCCCCCTGCAGCGGTCGAAGCTGTTCTATTTCCCGTCCTCTCCCCTCCCACATCGCTGCGCGAAACTGCAGGATTTGTGGCTTCGTGCACGTCGGATCCTGTACACTGTTCTCCGCCCAGCCGACCACCTGTCCGCGGTTGTTCACCCCGGTGGTGAAGCCATTGATCCCTCCGAAGGTCGGCAGGGCGCGCATCCGCCCGCCTTCCCAGACGAAGCCGCGGCAGACATGTCCGGTGGATGGAAAGAATGATGCGCAGCTCCAGTCTTCGTGCAGCGTATCCGGCTTATCGGTTTCCGAGATGCCGACTACCATTCCCCGATCGTTCTGTCCGGGCCATGGCACCGTGCTATTGACTCCTCCGAGGGTCCCCAGGTCCGTCAGCTCACCGTTGCGCCAGAGCGCGGCGTGACGGCCACTATTATCCGCCAGGTTCGCGTACCCCGCTACCCAACCGCGATCGCTGATGCTATTCCCGCGACTCGTTTTTCCTCCCAGGGTAGGAAGTCTCTGAATGTCGTACATCGGCGGTCCGCCCATGTGGCGATCGGCGCTGACATTCTGGAGCTCGGCAGCGCTCCTTGGGGGCGTAATCGGTGCGGCATCTGCGCACGCACACAGCGCGACGATCGAAAGTGCATATCCCGTACGGCGCATCTCATCCTCCTTCACATGCGTGATGCCGAGGCGCGTCGGAAGCGCGCGCGCCGGCGAGTCGCAGCGTAGAGGCTGGAGGCGGACTGCGCGTGCCGAATTCGGACTCGCAATTTTCGTCTGCCTGGAATTCGGTGTCCGGAAGCGGCGAGTACTCAACGCGCCCGATCGATAGTCTGCAATCGTGTCCGTACCCAGTGATTTTTTCAATACGACGCTTGGCCGCGTCTATGCGCGCGCGCTCGACGCTCGCGACGCGCGATTCGACGGCGTTTTCTTCGTCGGCATCATCACCACGAAGATATACTGCCGTCCGGTGTGTCCGTCACGCGTGGCTTATCACGGCCATCGCCGTTTCTTCGCGGTTGCCGCGGCGGCGGAGCAAGCCGGGTATCGCCCCTGCCTTCGCTGCAGGCCGGAGCTCGCACCGGGGCGGGCAACGTGCGATGCAATCTCCCGCATTGCATCCGTTGCCGAGAAGCGAATCGCTGCCGGCGCCTTGAATGGTCATAGCGTTGCGGAGCTCGCGACCGACATGGGGTTGAGTGAGCGTCATCTTCGCCGCGCGCTTCAGCGGGCACTGGGTGTCTCACCGGTCAAGCTGGCGCAGACATATCGACTCCTCTTCGCGAAGCGGTTGCTCGCGGACACGATGCTCCCCATCACACGGATCGCGTATGCGAGCGGCTATCAGAGCCTGCGTCGCTTCAACGCGTCGTTCGCCGAGCAGTATCGGATGGCGCCCACGGCGGTGCGTCGAGTTCCTCGCGCCGCGATGCAGATGAACGCCGGTCGCCGGAAGCCGTCGGATGACTATTTGCGCCTCACGCTCGCATATCGCGCTCCGCTCGACTGGAGCGCGCTCGTGATGTGTCTGGCAAGCGATGCGATCGGCGGGGTTGAGACCGTAGTGGGCACGCGATATGGCCGCGCCGTGAAGATCGCCGGGAGAACGGGTGCGGTGTTCGCGGAGGATGCGGCGAAACCGACCGGCCACGGGAACGCGAGCTACGTGAATATCGACATCTCCTCGTCGCTCGTACCCGCCTTGATGCCCTTGCTCGCACGCCTTCGTCAGCTGCTGGATCTGGACGCTGAGCCATCTGCGATCGATGGGCATCTGTCGCACGAGGGGCTACACGCGCTCGTCTCGGCACATCCAGGCCTGCGAATTCCCGGAGCGATCGACGGATTCGATCTCGCGTTGCGAGCCGTGCTGCGCGGGCGCGTTGGTATCGCGCGCACGCGCGCGGTTTCCGCGGGAGGAGCATCGGCCTCTGACCCCGCAGCGCGGGTCACTTGGGCGCTTGGCGAAGTGATCGACACGGGTGTGCCGGGGCTCGCACGGCTGTCACCTACCGCAGCACGGATCGCCGAAGCGGGGAGTGCGCGGCTCATCTTGCTCGGCGTGACGCGCGCGCGCGCGGAGGCTGCGGTTTCGGTTGCGCGACTGGTGGCGACGGGCTCGCTGCGGCTCGAAGCCGGGAGCGATGTTGTCGCCGCTCGAAAGATGCTCGGCGAAGTTCGAGGCGTCGGAGCTCAGACCACAGCGATGCTCGTGAGCCGGGCGCTGAGGTGGCCCGACGCATTTCCAGTGGGTTACGCGGCAGTGCAACGCGCCGCAGGAGTTACAAGTGCTCGTGCGTTAGCAGAGAACGCGCAGCGCTGGCGGCCATGGGGGGCATACGCCGCATTGCACCTCGTGCTGCAGACTGAATTACTGGCGACATCGGCCGGATCAATCGCGTGATGCGCGCCGCATCCCGCGTTGCATCCTGCGATGCCAACGGCGGAGTGCCGAGAGGGAGATAGGAGAAACGACACAGCCCCCGGTACGCGAACGCACCGGGGGCTGCAAAAGGCAATCGATCGTGACAATTCGTATGATGGCGCGACGATTCTTGAGGATTTTCGAGTGCCCGAGGGTGCTCTACTCATCGCTCCAGAAAGGAGGTGATCCAGCCGCAGGTTCCCCTACGGCTACCTTGTTACGACTTCGCCCCAGTCACTGCGCTCGCCTTCGGCGGCTTGGTCCTGTTTGCACAGGTTCCGACA
>JBDTJH010000147.1:0-3145 GCA_039935955.1 Gemmatimonadaceae bacterium | reverse complement strand
AGGCGCGCGCGGGGCACCACGGCCCGGGCGGCGGCAAGCCACACTTCGAAGGCGGACAGATGCCGTTGACGCGCCGGCTGCCGAAGCGCGGATTCACCAACCCGTTCCGGGTGGAGAATCAGATCGTGCGTCTCGATGCGTTGAATGATCTCGAAGGCGCCGAAGTGACGGCCGAGTCGCTGGCTGCCGCTGGGCTCATTCGTCGGAAGAAGGGACCGGCGAAGGTGCTCAACTCGGGCGAGCTGACGCGCGCGGTGACGCTGCGCGGCATCAAGGTGAGCGCTTCCGTGCGCGACGCGATCGTCGCGGCGGGCGGCGCTGTCGAAGAGTAAAATGGCCCAATCGAATCCAGCTGAAGCAGTAAAAAATCTCTTTCAGACGCCGGAGTTGAAGTCGAAGATCGGCTTCACGCTCCTGGCGCTCGTGATCTATCGGCTCGGCGCGCACATCACCGCGCCCGGAATCGATGTCCGCGCGCTGATCGACTTCTTCCAGAACCAGTCGGGCGGGCTCGCGGGGCTGTACGATCTGTTCACGGGCGGTGGTCTCTCGCGCGCGACGGTGTTCGCGCTCGGAATCGTGCCCTACATCTCGGCCAGCATCGTCTTCCAGATCATGGCGGCGGTGGTGCCGACGTTCGAGAAGATGCAGCGCGAGGAAGAGGGTCGAAACAAGATCACGCAGTACACGCGCTATATGACGGTCGGAATCGCCGTTCTGCAGGCGTGGGGATACGCGCTGTTCACCGAGTCGCTGCAAGGCGCGGTCATTCATCCAGGGCTCGCGTTTCGACTGCAGATGGTGCTCTTCCTCACGACGGGCGCGATGTTCGTCATGTGGCTGGGCGAGCAGATCACCGAGCGCGGTGTCGGCAACGGCGCGTCGCTGCTGATCTTCTTCTCGATCGTCGAGCGCATCTGGCCGGGCATCGGGCAGACGTTCCAGTACGTGCAGACGGGAACGACGGCGTTTCCGAGGCTCCTGTTGCTCGGCGTAGTGATGGTGCTCGTCGTGGCCGGCACGGTCGCGATCACGGTCGCGGCGCGTCGCGTCCCGATCCAGATTCCGCAGCGGACGATGGCGCGCGGGCGCCAGCGCGAGAGCGCCAAGAACTTCATCCCGCTGCGCATGAACGCGGCGAACGTGATGCCGATCATCTTCGCGCAAACGGTGATCGTCGTGCCCGGCACGCTTGCGCAGTTCAGCAAGTCCGCGCGCATGCAGGAGATGGCCGAGTACTTCCAGCCCGGTACGCTGTGGTACTATCTGCTCATGTCCGTGCTGATCCTGTTCTTCACGTACTTCTACACGTCGATCATCTTCAATCCGATCGATATCGCGGAAAATCTGAAGAAGCAGGGTGGGTTCATTCCGGGTGTGAAGCCGGGGGCGCGCACGGCCGAGTACATCGACCGCGTCGTCACGCGCATCACGCTTCCGGGCGCGATCTTCCTGGCGGCGATCGCGCTACTTCCACTCTTGATCTCGGACGCGATCAACGTCCCGTTCCGATTTGGCGGAACGTCGCTTCTGATCGTCGTAGGTGTGGGACTCGATACGGTTCAGGTGGTCCAGCAGCAGCTGCTGATCCGGAAGTACGACGGCTTCATGAAGAAGGGTGCCCGTGTGAGGTTCCGCGACCGCGCGTAGGGCTCGCGAGCACCTCGAAGCGTTGCCGTCGAATACCCACGCCAAGAGGGCCCGCACCATGAATCAGAAGTCATGAATATCGTTCTGCTCGGTCCGCCGGGCGCCGGGAAGGGGACGCAGGGTGAGCGCATCGCCTCGCGCCTCGGCATCCCCAAGCTGGCGACCGGCGACGTGCTGCGAGCCGCGGTCACCGCGAAGACGGAGCTCGGGCTGCGCGCCAAGGCGGCCATGGAGCGCGGGGATCTCGTCCCCGATTCCGTAATCCTCGGCATCATGAAGGAAGCGCTCGCTGAGCCTGGGAAGGAGAAGGGCGTCGTTTTGGACGGCGTCGTGCGCACCGTGCCGCAGGCAGAAGGGCTCGCGCGCGTGCTCAGCGAGCTTGGGCGGCAGGTGGACGCCGTGCTACTCTTCGAGGTGGGCGAGGACGAGCTGGTGCGCCGCCTGAGCGCCCGCGCGACTTGCGAGGCATGCCAGACGCCGCACACCGGACGCGAGCCCGGCACTGCGTGCGACAAGTGCGGCGGCAAGCTCGTTCGCCGCAAGGACGACGAGCCCGAGGCCATCCGCTCGCGCATGCGAGCGTATCGCGAGCAGACCGAGCCCGTGGTCGCGTGGTACGAGAACCGCACGCGGAAGTCCGACGATCCGAAGGCGCGGGATCACAACGGTCCGCGTGTGGTACGAGTAAATGCACTGGGCGACATCGATGACATCACCAAAATCGTGATGAAGGGACTGGGAAAATGATCGCGCTGAAGTCTCCGCGAGAGATCGAGATCATGGCTGAGGGCGGGCGCATTCTGGGCGCGACCGTCGCGCATCTGCGCGCGCAGGCGAAGGCCGGCGTGTCGACATGGGATCTCGATGCGATGGCGGAGGCGTTCATCCGGAGCCACGAGGGCGCGACGCCGGCGTTCAAGGGACTGTACGGATTCCCGGGCTCGGTGTGCGCATCGATCAATCAGGAGATCGTGCACGGCATTCCGAGCAAGAAACGCGTGCTGCGCGACGGCGACGTGATCTCGCTCGACATCGGCGTGGGCTACAAGGGCTACTTCACCGACTCGGCGACCACGGTCGCGATCGGCGAGGTGGATGCGACGTCGCGGCAGCTACTCGAGGTGACCGAGCGCGCGCTGGCGGCTGGGATCGCGGCGGCGGTGATCGGCAACCACATAGGAGATATCGGCGCGGCGGTCCAGGCGGTGGCCGAGGGCGCGGGATTCAGCGTGGTGCGCGATCTGGTGGGGCATGGGATCGGCACGGAGTTCCACGAGGAGCCGCAGGTGCCGAACTACGGCAAGCCCAAGCGGCTGATGAAGCTGACGCCGGGGCTGACGATCGCGATCGAGCCGATGGTGAGCGTGGGAACGGCGAAGACGCGGACGATGCCGGACCGGTGGACGGTGGTGACTGCGGATGGGAGCCGGGCGGCGCACTTCGAGCATACGGTGGCGATCACGGATGCGGGGCCGAGGGTGTTGACGGCGTACGC
>JBDTJH010000146.1:0-40949 GCA_039935955.1 Gemmatimonadaceae bacterium | reverse complement strand
GCGGAGCTCGTGAAGAAGCTCGCGTGCCACACCGTAGATCACTCGGTCCGAGACGACCGCCTCGGGAAGCGTGCGGCCAGCCTGACGGATCTTGAAGTCAGCATCCTTGAGCTTCACGCGAATCGTGCGAGCCGCGAGCAGCTCACCGCGAAGGTCGGAAGCGACGCGGGCGGAGAGCGCGAACAGCTCGCGCTCGAGCGTCGCGTCATCGTGGATATCGGCGGAGAACGTCTCCTCGCGACTCATGCTCTTCTGGTCGCCCTGCCCCTCGACCACGGCGCCGTCGATGCCGCGCACACGATCGTAGAGCCACTGCCCCTCGCGATCGCCGAACCAGCGGATGAGCTCCGACAACGAATGTTCGAGCACGTCGGTCACGGTGCGAAGTCCCGCACGCTCGAGCCGCGTGACGAACTTCGGCCCGACCATCGGGATTTCCGCGAGCAGAAAGCGCCTGAGAAAAGTCGCCTCGTCGCCCGGCGGGACGATGTGCACCCCCGTCGCGTTGTTGTCGGGCTTCGGCTTCGCAACCTCGACCGCCATCTTGGCGACGAGCTTGTTCGTGCCGCCGCCGATCGAGATGGAGAGTCCGGCCTCCACGCGCACGGCGTCGCGCATCCGCTGCGCGGTGCGATCGAGCGGCTCGTGCTCGTACAGCGCCTCGGTGCCACCCATGTCGAGATACCACTCGTCGATGCTCGCGCCCTCGACTACCGGCGTGAATCGCTGCAGCACTCGGCGAATCTCGGCGCTCTTCCGCGAACACGCGCCGCGCGGTACGGGAACGCACATCGCCTGTGGACAGAGTTTGAGCGCCTGCGCCGTAGGCATCGCGGAGCGCACACCGAACTTCCGCGTCTCGTACGACGCCGAGCACACGACGCCTCGGCTCTCGCGCGACCCGCCGACGATCAGGAGCGTGGCCTTCCCCGCGCCTTCGGGATCGATCAGGCGTGCGACCGCGACGTAGAACGCGTCGGCGTCGGCGAGGAGAATGCGGCGGGGGACGGCGTGCACGACGGAAAGATAGAGCCGTGTCCGCTGAATCCGGTCCTCTTCCCGCTCGTGCCTACCCCGGCAGCGCGTACGCTGAAAGCGCCTCAGGATAGGCATCCATGAGCGTCGGTGGTGCCACGACCTGCGCGTGCGCCAGCATCGACTCGAGCTGCAGCGCGTTCACCCCCGCCTTCCCGAGATTGTGGTTGTTCGTCAGCACGTACACTTCCTCGGCGCGTATCGCGATCTCCTCAATGCGCTGAACCCACGGCGCGAGCTCGTCGGGCGAGTAGAGATAGTCGTAGCGCTCGCGGACGTTCGCATCCTCGCGGAACCAGTCGCCATAATTGCGCCCGTGCACGCGCACGTATCCAACCGTCGACGTCACTGCAGCACTTGGCTTGATGCTCTTCTTGAACAGCGGCTGGTCGATGTTCACGAAGCCGACACCATGTTCGGAAAGCGATTCATAGAAGGGCGGCACGTTCCACGACTCGTGGCGAATCTCGACCACGAGAGGAAATTCCCCAAACGCGCTGACGATATCGCCGAGCCACGTGCGATTCTCTTCAGTGCGCTTGAACGACCAGGGGAATTGCACGAGCACCGCACCGAGCTTTCCGGCCGCGTGCAGCGGCTCGAGCGCGACGCGCACGTCGTGCTCGTCGGCGCGCGTCCACGCGGTGTCGCGTTCGTGGGTGAAGCGCTGCCAGAGCTTCACGGCGAAACGGAAGTCCGGCGCGTGCGCGGTCTTCGCGAGCCACCCCTCGACCTTCGACGCATCGGCCGGAGCGTAGAACGTCGAGTTGATTTCGACGACGTCGAAGTATCGGGTGATGTACGTGAGGCGATCGACGCCGCGCGTCATCGGCTTTGGATAGAAGACGCCATTCCAGTCGGCGTACGACCAACCAGCGGTACCGACGCGGATACGTGCCTTTCGCTGGTGCACTGCCGCGCTATGGTGCCGCGCGCGTGAAGCGCAGGGGCCTGGTGCCGGAGCCGTAGATCGAGAGCGTGTTGCCATCGACATCGAAGCGGCTCGACGATTCGAGCGCCTCGAAATATCGAACCTCCTGCAGTGATACCGGCGTCGCGCACGTCATGCGCGTCGCGCCCACGGCGCCGAAGCGGATCGATGTACCGGAGATCTCCACCGTCGCGAAGTAACGGTTGCAGGAGCCGCTGCCGCTCGCCTTCCCCTTCGTCGCGAAGTCGAGCGTCGTGGGCGGATCGTCGAGGGCGCGTGCGTTGCCGAGATCGGTGAGCACCCACGAGGACCCCGCCAGCTCTCCGCGCGCACCTGCGCCGCCTCCGCCGCTCGCGGCGCCCGGATCGACGCGCGTGAGCATCAGATCGACATGTGTCGGATTTCCCTGCGTGATCACGGCGCGGACGATGTCGGTGGTCCAGAGCAGCTGCGCGCCGCTCTTGATGACCGCACGCACGGTGTAGAGGTGACTCTTGTCGATCCGGCTCGCGTCGTAGCGAAGCGTAAACGGGATCGGTACCTGTTTCCCTTCGGATCGCACCATTGTGGTCGCGACCGTAGTCGCCGCGACATCCTGCGCCGTCGCGTCGATCAGCGAGACTTCGGCGACGGCATCCGGTGGAAGCGCGACGCGCTCGCGGTACGCAACCGAGCCTGTGATCGCTGCTGACTCTCCGCCACCGGCGTTCGGCGATGCGCCCGTCGAGTGAGCGCACGCGCCAAAGGCCGCGAAGGCGAACGCGGCAACGGCGGCGCGAGGGATGAGGTTGGCCACGAACACACTCCTGATTGATCGACGATACGATCAGAAGCTTACACCCGCGCCGGGAATCACCGGGCGGAGCGGTTGGAGCGCCCACGACCGGCGGAACGCCGTGCGACCGTGACCCCAAAGCGCTCGAACGCGTTTAGAATTCAATGAGCCGGTCCACCCCCGGCGATCCTCGTCCCCAGGCTCGGAGGCCAGATGAACGAGAAAGAGATGCAGGCGCTGCTGAAGAAGACCGCAGCCAAGGCCGCCGCCAAGAAGATGCCGAATCGGCCTACCTACGATCCCGCCCTCGATGCGACGCGCGCCGACCGCCCTGAAGCCTCGGCCGACGCCACCGAGATCTTCCAGGAGATGAAGAAGCGCACGCACTAGTCGTATAGTACGCGCGCTTCACTACACCTCCAGACGGTCTCCCTCGCGCGCGACGACGTCGTACAGCGCGGGCATGAGGAAGATCGAGATCAGCAACCGCGAGAATAGTCCGCCCACGATCACGATCGCAAACGGCCGCTGCGAGTCCGAGCCAACTCCGGTCGATAGCGCCGCGGGCAACAGTCCGAACGCCGCCACGAGCGCGGTCATCATGATCGGCCGCAGTCGCAGCATCGCCGCCACGCGCGTCGCCTCCGCGATCGGTCGCCCCTCGATGCGCAGCTCGTTCACGTACGAGATGTAGACGACCGCCGTCTGCACACTCACGCCGAAGAGCGCGAGAAAGCCGATCCCGGAGCTCACCGAGAACGGTGTCCCCGTGAACTTGAGCGCGAGGATTCCTCCGATCGGCGCCGAGAGCACGACGCCGAGCACGGTGATCCCCGGGAACTTGAAGTTGCTGTAGAGCGCGAAGAGGATCAGGAAGATCAGCACGATCGTGATCGGCAGCACCACCTGCAGCTGCCCGCGCGACGCCGCGTAGTCCTCGTACTCGCCCCCCCACCGCAGCCTGTACCCCGGCGGCATCTTCACCCGTGTCGCGACCTGCTCCTGCGCATCCTTCACCGCGCCCGCGAGATCGCGCCCGGTCACCGAGTACTGTACGCCGATGAAGCGCGAGTTGTCCTGCCGGTAGATGAACGACGCGCCATTCGCGAGCTGAATGTCCGCGAGCTCGCGAAGCGGAAGCTGCTGCCCGTCAGGCGTGGGCACGCGGATGTTTCCGATCGCGTCCGGCGTCTCGCGGTACTTGGGCTCGAGCCGCACGACGAGATCAAACGTCCGCTCGCCCTGCGCCACCGTCGTCGCCGCGTTACCGCCCACCGCCGCCTCGATCAACGCATTTATGTCCGCGACGTTCACGCCATACCGCGCAATCTTCGCGCGATCGATCTTTACCGAGAGGCTTGGCTGCCCCAGCTCCTGCACGAGCGTCACCTGTGAAATGCCGCGCACCGAGTCGAGCACCTGCTTCACTTCTCGTCCCTTCGACTCCAGCGTCGCGAGATCATTGCCGAAGAGCTTCACGTCGAGTGAGCTCTTGAGCCCCGTCTCGGCCTCGTTCACCGCATCCTCGGCCGGTTGCGTGTAGTTGAACGTGATGCCCGGAAACGCGGAGAGCTTCTTGTCGATCGCCGCGATGAGCTCGGGCTTCGAGTGAATGGTGCCATTCCACTCGCCGTACGGCTTCAGTCCGACGTAGAACTCGGCGTTGAAGAATCCGGTCGGATCGGTGCCGTCATCGGGACGCCCATGCTCGTCCGCGACGACCGTCACCTCGGGGAACGAGCGCAGGATCGCGCGAATCTGCGGCGTGATGCGCGACGACTCCTCGAACGAGATCGTGTACGGCATCGTCGACCGCACCCACAGCGCGCCCTCGTCGAGCTTCGGCATGAACTCGCCACCGATCGTCGGGATGAGCGCCAACGAGAGCACGAACAGCACGCTCGACGCGATGATCACGCGCCATGGAAATTCCAGCGACCAGGCGAGCGCGCGATCGTAGCGCGCCAGCATCCATTCGAACACCGGATTGCGACGCTCGCGCACCTTCCCGCGCAGCAGCCAGAGGCAGAGCACCGGCAGCAGCGTCAACGTCAGCAGAAACGATCCGATCACCGCGAAGATTGTCGTGTCCGCCATCGGCTGAAAGAGCTTCCCCGACGGTCCCGCCAGCGCGTAGATCGGCAGGAAGCCCGCGATGATCACCGCCACCGCGAACAGGATCGGCCTGTCCACCTCGGCCGCCGCATCCACGATTACGTCGCTCAGATTGTACTCCTGCCCGTGCCGTAGCGCGATTTGACGGAAAATGTTCTCCACCATCACGACCGCGCAGTCGACGATGATGCCGAAGTCGATGGCGCCTATCGACAACAGATTCGCCGGGATGTGCTTTATGTCCAGACAGATGAAGGCAAACAGGAGCGACAGCGGAATCGTGACCGCGACGATGAGCCCCGCTCGGAAGTCGTACAGGAAGAAGATCAGGATCACGATAACGATCACGATGCCGCGCAGCAGGTTGGCTTTCACCGTGCGCGTCGTCAGCTCGACGAGATCGCTGCGATCGTAGAATGGACGCACCTTCACATCCTTCGGCAGAATCGAGTCGTTGAGCTCCCGCGTCTTGGCCTCGACGCGCTTGAGCACCGTCTGCGCCTGCTCCCCAACGCGAAGGAGGATCACTCCCTCCACCGCATCGTTCACCGAGTCGATTCCGAACTGCCCGAGCCGCGGCGCCGCGCCGATGACCACCGAACCAATGTCCTTCACGAGGATCGGGGTACCGTTGTGCACGGCGATCACCACATTCCCGATGTCCTCGAGCGTCTCCAGGCGGCCAAGCCCGCGCACATAGTAGAACTGTCCGCCCTCGGAGTAGAAGCCACCGCCCGCATTTCCATTGTTCGCCGCGAGAGCGGCGGCGACGAGCGGCACCGAGAGACCGGCACCCGCCAATCGTACCGGGTCGATCACGACCTGATACTGCATCGTCTCCCCGCCAAGCGACGACATGTCCGCGACCCCAGGCACCGATTTGTACTGTCGCGCGAGAATCCAGTCCTGAATGACTTTGAGCTCCATCGCCGAGCGATCCTTGCTCTCGACGACATAGCGATAGACGAGTCCGGACGGCGAGAACAGCGGCGCGACTCCTGGTGTCACGCCGTCCGGAAGCGAGAGATCGGGAAGTCGCTCGAAGGCCTGCTGTCGCGCGAAGTAGTGGTCCGTATTGTCGCTGAACGTCAGCTTGACGTCGGACAACCCGTATAGCGAGATCGAACGCATCACCTTGAGCCCCGGAAGCCCGTTCATTACGAGTTCCGTCGGTGCGGTGATCAGACGTTCGACTTCTTCGGCCGCGTGTCCCGGCCACTGCGTCGAGATCTCCACCTGCGGCGGCGAGAGATCCGGGTACGCATCTACCGGCAGCCGCTTCAACGACCAGATGCCGACACCGATCAGCAGCGCCGCGAGAAAGACGACGATTAATCGCTGGTCGAGCGATGCCTGAACGATTCGATTGACGAACGATCGCTTGAACGTGTGCGCGTGGTCGTGCTCGTGCGTCGGCTCGTTGGAGGGATTGCTCATTGACTCTGCGCAAACTGAAGGAACAATCCACCAACCTGTATCACACGATCGCCATCCTTGAGCCCCGAGCTGATCTCGTACTGGTCGTTCACGCGCGAGCCGAGCGTGACGTGTCGTCGCTCGAACCCTCCCGCCGGCAGTTGCACGAACACGAAGGGCAGATTGTCCTCATCCCGCAGCACCGCGCTCACGGGAAGGAGAATCCCCGTCTTCTCCTTCGACGAATGGATCGTCGCCGTCACGTACATGTCGCGCTTGAGCAGATGCCCCGTGTTCGGCACCACCACGCGCACTTGCGTCGCCTTCGTCGCCGGATCCACCAGCGCCGCCACGTAGTCCACCGTGCCCGTGAGCGGCCGCGCCGATACCTCCGTCACCACATCGACCTTGTCGCCGTGCACCACCGACGCGAGGTCGGACTCGAAGACGCTCGCCATCACCCACACCGTCGAGAGATCCGCGACGGTGAACGTCGGCGTCGTCCCCGCCTGCAGCAGCTGCCCTGGGTTGATCAGCTTCTCCACCACCGTCCCCTCGATCGGCGCACGAATCACCCCCTGCACGGTCGTCACCGTCTTGTTCTCGCGCAGCCCCGCAAGCGTCGACGAGTCGACGCCGAGTGCCTGCAGCGCCTGCAGCGCTGCATCCCGATCCGCTTCGGCGCTGTAGGCATCGGTCTGCGCCTGCTCCATGTCGCGTCGCGCGATGCCATCGTTCTTGAAGAGCGCCGAGTCGAGGCCAGCCACGCGGCGCGATTGCACCGCGGTCGCCTGCGCCTTTCTGAAATCCGAGACCGCGCTCGCGAAGTCAGGCGACGATACTGTCGCGAGCACTTGGCCGCGCTTCACCCACGCACCCGGCTGCACGAGAATCCGCATCACCGGTCCGGAGATCGGCGACAGCACCTGCGTCGACATGTCACCGTCGAACGCGACTGTTCCCGTGGTCTGGACCTCCGGGCGGAACGACACGGACGACACCGGCGCGATCTTCAAATGCTCGAGCTGGTCCGGCGTCAGCGTCGTATTCGAGATGCCCGCCGTCGCGCTCTCCTTCTTCGCGGACGTCGTGTCCGAGGCGGCGTGCGCCTCGTCCTTCCCGCCGCACGCACCGAGAACGAGGAGCACGAACGGGATCGAGATGCGCACGGCCGCGCGCGCGAACGTGAATTCCTTATTCATGCGATTTCTCATCAGGCGTGGAATCGAGCGAAGCGCCCGTGGCGCGCTCGAGGTCGGCGACGGCGTCGTTCAGTGCGCCGAGCGCAGTCGTGTATTGGTTCCGTGCATCGAGCAGCGTTCGCTGCGCGTCGATCACCTCGAGCGCGGACGAGCCCCCGAGTCCGTAGCTCGACGAAGCGATTCGATACTGCTCCTCCGCGCTCGGCACGAGCCGTTGCTGTAGAAACTGCACCTGCCGCAGCGCCGTCGACGCGGTCGCGTACGAGTTGCGAAGATCCTGCCCGACCTGCGCGGTGAGGTCGCGGTACGACTCCGTCAGCTCGAGCTCGCGATGCTTCGCCTCGGCCACCTCGCCCTTCTGATGCTGCCAGAAGAAGATCGGCAGATCGATGCCGATCGACGTCGTATAGGTCGGATCCGCTCCGTAGATGTTGTTGCGTGAGAGACCGAGCGTGACATCCGGCAGAAAGTATTGCTGCGCCAACCGCTCCTGCGCCTTCGCGCTCTGACGCTGTCGCTGCAGCCCTCGCAGCTCCGGACGCCTCTCCATCGCGATCTTCTCGAGCCTGTCGAAATCCGCCGGCACATCGGGAACGCCGAGGGTGTCCGCCGGCTCGATCGAGGCGCCGAGCACGCGGCCGAGCAGGCGGTTGAGCCCCGCGCGTGCATTCGCTATTCCGCGCTCGTTCGCGATCAGGTCGTTCTCCGCCTGCGCGACATCCACCTGCCCCTTCACGATGTCGAGCTTCGCCGCCGTTCCCGCGTTGTAGCGCGCCTCCGTCTTCTTCACGAAGTCCTCGGCCAGCGTCTTCGAGATGAGGAGGTCCTCGCGATGCCGGAGCGCGACCAGGAGCGAGTCGTACGCCTGCGCGGTTTGCGAGGCGACGAGCTGACGCTGCTGGATGTAGAGCTCATCGAAGTTCCCGAGATCGCTCTTCGCGGCCTGGCCGCGCAGGATGATCTTGTTCGGAAACGGAATCGTGATCCCGAGGCCCAGGTCCGTCTCGTTGCCCGTGTGCGGATGGAAGGCGCCGTTCGCACCGAGGTAGTTGGCGGACACCGACGGCTCCGGGAGCGCGTACCCCTCGGTGACGCGCGCGCGCGCCTGCGCGATCTGCTCGCGCGCGACGGCGAGTGTCGGGTTGTGCGCGAGCGCCTCGGCGATGGCTGAGCGGCGATCGAGGCGAAGCGGCGCGGTCGTGCTGTCCGTCAGCTGCGCGGCCGTCGGCGTCGCATTGCGCGACTGCGCGGCCAGCGGCGTGCCGATGAGCAGCAGCGAGCAGATGCAGCGCGTGAGCGGCGCGGATTGCCGTGTGTGGCGGCGTGCGAAGTACCGAATGATCATCCCTCTCCAGGCTCGAACGACGGCGGTCGCGCGCGATGCACGATGACGAGCGTGCATTCGGCGCCGCGGTGATTGCAGGCGTCGGTTACGAATCAGCTCTGGATCGGGATCAGCTCGGAAGGCACTCGCGCGCGCACCATGATTTCGCGCGGCGGGCCGTGTGAAGCGGGAGCGTGCCGCGAGTGCGGCCGCCGATCAGAGCTCGCGCTGAGCGGGAGGTGCGCGAGGTGATGAAACGGAGAAGCGATCGAGCGAGATCGTCGGCAGTTCGACGCTCGCGATCACTCCAACCGGATGCTCCGTGGGCTGCGCGACGCGGACGGCGTGCGGCGTGCGGCCAACGAGCTGCCGGGCGACGCAGACCGCGCAGTTCGCCTCGTCGTGCGAGTAGTGCGCCCTGGTTCCGTACGCCTCGACGTGTGAGGGCGCGCTCTTCCCCTCGTTCGCATCCGCAAACGGCACGATGACCACCATGTCGAACTGCGCGAGCGCGAACATCGCGAACGCCAGCCAGAACCACCGTGGGTGTCTACGAATGAGGGGGCGGACGGGCGTCATTAGCGGTGAACGTTACCTTGCTAGCGGAGGGCTGTCGAGCAACCTCGGCGTTAATCGTGCGAATATTGAGCTAACGGCGCCGATTGCCGAACATCCTTGTGACTATATATGAAAGCCGTCGGTCACGGGGCCCCACGGAACGAACTCGAGGAGATACAGAATGCGGCTGGGAATCATCGGGGCTGGGCACGCCGGCGGCACACTCGGAAGGCTGTGGGACGCACAGGGGCACGATGTCCGCTTCGGCGTTCCCGATCCGACGCGTGAGTTCGGCGGCGGGCTCCCGCATTCGCGTACCGGAAGCGTCGCCGATGCCGCGGCGTTCGGCGATGTCATAGTACTGGCGACGCCGTACGAGGCCACCGCCAGCGCCCTGAAGGCCGCGGGGCCACTCGCCGGCAAGACCGTCATCGATTGCACGAACCCCTTTCTCCCCGACCTGGCCGGCCTCGCGATCGGCACGACGACCTCGGCCGCCGAGGAGGTCGCGAAGCTTGTTCCGGGGGCGAGGGTGGTGAAGGCCTTCAACACCACAGGTCATGCGAACTTCGCCGACCCGGTATTCAACGGTGAAAAGGCTTCGATGTTCTACTGCGGCGACGACGCGGGCGCGAAGCTGATCGTTGCCGAGCTCGGCAATCAGCTCGGCTTCGACATGATCGACGCTGGCCCACTCTCGCAGGCACGCTGGCTCGAAGCGATGGCGCAGCTCTGGATCAGCATGGCCCTCAAGTACGGCGGCAGCCAGCGCTCGGCGTTTCGACTGCTGCGATAGATCGCGCGCGAAGGAGCGATCAGGGCGTGCGCCGCGGCGACGCGGTCGGGAAAGCGCCCTGCGCGCGAACGCCGAGCGCAGCGGAGGGAGTCGCGCCCTGCGCGATGTCGCGCTCGACGCCCTGCTGAAATCGCAGCAGCTCGACGTCCTGCGTCCCGGCGACCGTAAGCGCCGAAATCACCGACATCGCGGTATCCCCGGGGACGCCGCGCGGATTGCGGGGCTGGTTGCTACGGAATCACCACGAGTCCGACGACTCCGTTGAACTCGTCCTGCACGGTTCCGGCACCTGGCGGTGCGCTCCACTCGCCGCCATCGACGCGGATGTTGAGCCGATGCGAGCCAGGCGCGATACGCATCGCGAGCTCCCACTCGTGCGTTCCCGTGTGGCGCATTACGACGGGCTGCCAGTCGGTGAAGTCCTCCATGAGCTCGATCGTGCGCGCAGCCGGCGCGTGCACGTAGATCACGCGCGAGGCGCCGTCCGCGCGAACGCCGAACGCGCTCGCGCTGGCGCGCGCCCCGCGGTGCAACGCGTACGCGATAAACGGCGCGCTCGCGAGACGGACCCCGAACGAGAAGAAATTGCCGCCGACTCGCCCGACCGATGGCTCGGGCGCGCGCGTGCCGTACGAGCTGCTGACGCGCGTGCCGAGCACCCCATCGAGCGCGAGCGCCCCGCGCGACCAATACACGGTGCTCTCGAGATCGGCGTACAGCCGCAACACGGAGGAGGTTCGCGAGCTGGTATCGACGCCGCCGCCGAGGGTGTCGCCATTTGAGCTTCCGAGAACGGCGCGGGCGAAGCTCCCATCTCCCGAACCACTCGTAAGGAATACGAGAGATTGACGTTGCCCTCGAACGCGTTCGACGACTCGATGACCTCGGCGCCCGCCGTGCGTTCGGCCGCGGCCGAGAGCTCGAGGCGCATGTGCTCGTAGATCGGCGCGAAGTAGTGGCCTCGAATCGAGGCATCGCCATCCATGTGCGCGCCCGCACCCACGAGCCAGCTGGCCTGCGCATCGACGCTGGTCTCCGGCGAACGAGGCGTACTACAGCATCGCGACATGGACCTTCGTGTCATCGGGAAGCATGCAAGCGGACGCGCTGATCTACCTTCCGCGCAAGCTCGGCGGCCCGGTGATCGATACGAAGGCGAAGGGGACGGACGATTCGCTTCCGCACGACACGATTCCTCACGATACGATACCGTCGGGGCCGATCACCTGTCCGCCGGCGGATTCGTCGAGCGATACGCTGCTGACGAGCATCGTGCCGGCGCATATATGATTTGAGAAGTTGCTGAACGAAGTGCAGATTGGTCACCATGTCTTTCATGGTGACCATTTTGCTTTTTGACGAATGCTCGTTTGCAAAATCGACGCGCATTAGAAATCGTCGAGAAAAAAACACTGGACGTACGACGTGAAAAGCATTACATCGTGTTCAACGCTGCTCTTCCGGGGAGCGCCGATACCGATGAACGAACAGCGCGATGCCACGCGTGCGAACGTTGCGCGAGTGTGGCCACTGATGATCGCGTTGGCCATGGCGTGCGGGAGGGGAGATGCTCCCGCCGCCGCTGGCCGCGGAGCGACGACTCCTCCGCCAAAGACAATCGCAGTGCAGGACACCACGCCGCCGTCGGGCGCGATGGGCGTCGCCGTTCGTCGCGGGCGCGCGATCCTCGCCGCCACGCGCGACAGTCTCCCTTCGCACGTAGGCAGCTCGCTGCGATGCTTCAGCTGTCATCTCGATGAGGGACGTCGCATCGGTGGGCTCTCGCTCGTCCGCGCGTACACACGCTATCCGCAGTACCGCCTTCGCGGCGCGCGCGTCGATCTCATCGAGGATCGCGTCAACGATTGCTTCGTCCGCAGCCTCAACGGCCGCCCGATTCCGTCTGATGGCGCGGACATGCGCGACATCGTGACGTATCTCGCGTGGCTCGCACGCGGCGTGGCGGAGGGCGAGTCAGTCAAAGCGCAGAACGTCCCGGCTCTCGCGACGCTCGCCGCCGATACGACACGCGGCGTACAGCTCTTCATCGAAAGCTGTGCGCGCTGCCACGGCGCGTCGGGACAGGGCGCCGGCATCGTGCCGCCCCTGTGGGGACCGAAGTCGTACAACATCGGGGCGGGGATGGCCCGCTACCGTACGGCCGCGCTGTTCGTGCTGCACAACATGCCCTTCGACAAGCCGAATACGCTCACGCTGCAGCAGGCGCTCGATGTCGCGCGCTACATCGACACACGCCCGCGCCCGGATTTCAAGGGAAAGGAGAGTGACTGGCCGACTGGCGACCGCCCCGATGATGTGCCATATCCAACGGATTCCGGCTCTGCCGCCAGAGCAGACACCGCGCGCACACGCGCGCACAACCGCGCGCGCTGAGCGCGCAGGAACTGTTCACTAATGAGCGAAGACCTCCAAGACTCGTCGCCACGCCGCACCTTCCTCGGCCGCATCGCCGCGGGCACGGCGGCGCTCGGGCTGACGGCCTTCCTGCCGGTCACTGCGTGTGCGGCCGAGAAGACCGTCGCCACCGCGTCGGATTCGACGTCGACGGAGCCGGGCGAGTGGCCGGGCACGTTGAAGACGAAGCACAAGATGGTGATCGATGCGTTCGCGATGAACGAGGGGTTCCCGCTCGCCTTCGCGTATACGTTCATGCTGCCGTACGCTTCGGTGACGCCCTCGCCGGCGACCGCGGTGGTGGTGCTGCGCCACGCCGGCTTCCCACTCGCGCTCAAGGACGAGGTGTGGGCGAAGTACAAGATCGGGAAGGCGATGAACATCATCGATCCATCGACGAAAGCGCCCGCCGAGATCAACCCGTTCTACAATGCGAAGGCGGGAGCGCTGGAAATCCCCGACATGGCGGTGGACAAGTTGATGGCGAAGGGGGCGATCTTCGGTGCCTGCAACGTGGCGCTGCATTTCATGAGCGCCAAGTTCGCACCGGCGGCGAAGGTGACTCCCGAGGTGGCGCTCAAGGACTGGACGGCGGGGATCATCCCGGGGATCACGATCATCCCGTCGGGCACGTGGGGCGTGAATCGCGCGCAGGAAGCGGGTTGCTCGTACTGCGCAGGGGCGTAGCGATGGAGTGTGCCGAGCCGCGCGCTAGATCGCGGGCGCGTGGCTCGGTACGATCGCGGCTCTGACGCGAACGATCTCACGCGCGAGCAGGTCAACCGCGAGCATCGGCGCGACGAGCAGCAGGAGCAGCGCGAGGAGATCGAACAGCGTCCACCGGTATCGGTTGAAGACCGTGCCGAAGGGCCGACGTCGCGTCCGAGAAACTCGGTGTTGACGAATCCCTGAAAGACGAACACCACCTCGGCCCACGCGAGGCACGCGTATGGAAGCGCTCGCGTACTGCGAAGCCGCCCATCTTGTTAGCCCCGCCCCTCCGCCGCCCTCCGATCCACGTCCGCCACGCGCGCCGCCGCCTCGCGCCAGTCCACCACCGGCGCGACATCGGCATCGCTCATCGTCAGCAGCGCACTCGCGCGCTCGATCACCTTCGCGCCGTCTGGCACCGCGTGCCCCCACCACATCTCCGTGGCGCGACACAGCCGCTCCTCCTTCGCGAGCGACGCCGGCGTCCGGAACACGCCCGCCGCGTGCACCCGCGCGTGCACACCCTCGTGCAGCAGCGACGACGCGATCTCCGCGATCGAAAATTCACGATTCACTACGAAGGTGAGCTCCGTCAACACGCGCCGCGTCTCGCCGAAGAACGCGCCGCGACACGCGAAGCGCTTCACATCGATGCCCGCGATGTCCGTTCGCAGCCGCCGCAATTTTGCCGGCGCGTAGCGCTCGATCATCGCGAGCACCTCATCCAGGCGCGCGAACACATCCTCGTCGGCGATGTCCGGCCGCGTGTTCTCCAGCAGCACGTCGATGCCACGCACCGTTCGTCGCACGCGCTGCGGCGCCGCCGGGATCCCGAGCGCATCGCGCAGCCCGCTGAGAAAACCACTCGCCATCTCGTTAACCTCCCTGCTCTGCCGCCGGCAATGTGATCGTGAACGTCGCACCCGCGCCCGCCGCGCTCTCCACCGTGAGCTCCCCGCCCATCCCGCGCGCGAACGCCCGGCTGATCGTCAACCCGAGCCCGACGCCCTCGCTGTTCGTCGAGAACTTGCGCCCCACCTGCACGAACGGCTCGAAAATGCTCGCAAGCTTGTCCTCCGCGATGCCGACCCCCGAATCGCGCACCGAGATCGCGACGTGCGCATCGCGCGCCTCGCACACCACCGATATTTCACCACCCTCCGGTGTGAACTTGATCGCGTTCCCGACGAGATTGATGATCACCTGCCGCAACCGGTCCGCATCTGCGCGTACCGCCAGTCCATCGACGCACGTCCCCGTCGTCAGTCGCAGCCCCTTCGCCTCGATTTGACTCCCGATCATCTCCGAGACGGACTCGACCAGCTCCCGCGTCGGCACGTCGCCGAGCACGTACTCCATCTTTCCCGCGCCGAGCTTGGCGAAGTTCAACACGTCGTTGATGAGCCCGAGCAGATGCTTCTGGCTGCGATCGATGCGCCGAAGGTCGATGCGCTGCTCTTCCGTCACGGGCCCGCGAAGTCCCATCTCCAGCAGCTGCGCGTACCCGCCGATCGCGTTGAGCGGCGTCCGCAACTCGTGACTCATCGCCGTCAGAAAGTCGCTCTTCGCGCGATTCGCCTCGAGCGCCTCCTCGTGTAGCCGCTGGAGATCGCGCGCCGCACGCTTGTTGTCCTCGATGTCGGTATTCGAGCCATACCACTTTACGATCGAACCCGCATCATCGAGCTGCGCGATCGCGCGGCCCAAGTGCCAGCGGAACTCGTTGCTCGCTAGATGAAAGAGACGGAACTCGATCTCGTACGGCGCACCGGTCGTGACGCTGTGAGTCCACCGCTCGACCGTAGGCGCGACATCGTCGGGATGGAGCATCGCCAGCCACCCCTCGCCCAGAATCTGCTCGGCCGACCGCTGAAAATATTCGGTCACGCCGCGATTTACATAGTCGAGCGCGCCCGTCGGGAGCGCAGTCCACACCTGCACGGGAATCGCATCCGCGAGAAAGCGATATTGGTCTTCGCGCGCGAGGGCCGCCGGGCCGAGCTCCGATTCGCTAACCATGGATCGCAGCGCGCTGCTAACGCGCAGCGACCTCGGGCTGAAACGCGCTCGCCGATTCGATGAACGACTCGAACAGCCGTCGCATCGCGGGATCGCTTTCGACGAGCTCCTCGGGATGCCACTGCACGCCGATGAGATAGCCGTCGTCCCGCCCCTCGACTCCCTCGATCAGCCCGTCCGGCGCGAGCGCATTCACCACGAGCCCCGGCGCCAGCTTCTTGATCCCCTGATGGTGCATACTGTTCACGGTCGCGTCCCCCGCACCGACGATCGACGCCAGCTGCGTCCCCACCTCGATGCGGACCTCGTGCACGAGATCGTGGCGTTGGCGAACCTCGTTCGGCCAGTAATCGTGCTTGATCGCCGCATCACACCACTCGGCCAAATCCTGATAGAGCGTCCCGCCGGCGGCGACGTTGAGCACCTGCACGCCACGACACACGGCGAGCACAGGTTTCCGATCCGCCATCGCCCACTGCACGAGCGCGACCTCCACGCGATCGCGATCGGCGTCGGTCGCGCCGCAGGCGGGCAACCGCGACTCGCTGTACTGGTCGGGATCCATGTCCACGCCGCCCGGCAGAAAGACGCCGTCGAGCCGCTCATACACAGCACGCAGCGTTGCCATGTCGTGCGACAGGGGAATCACCCACGGAATCGCGCCGACGGATGTCAGCACGTCAACGTACCGCTGGCTCATCACCCAGCAGCGCGGAAGCTCGCCGGGGATGGGCTCGAGTGTCTGGGTGGTGATGCCGATAATCGGACGCGGACTCATCTCAGAAAAATACTCCAATCGGGCTCGTGTGTCTCGACGACCGCGCTTCGTCGTCGCTCGGCCAACTTAACTCTAATCTTTCGGCTGTCGCGCTCGACAACGGACAGTCGCCGCATTGGCTACAGCAGCACCGCGCTCAGCGCGCCCTCGTGCGTCAGCAACTGCTCTTTCATCGGCAGCCCGCCGCCAAATCCGGTGAGCTTGCCGGTCGACCCGATCACTCGATGACAGGGCGCGATGATCGGCAACGGATTCTGACCATTCGCGGCACCAACGGCGCGCACGGCCGTCGGACGCCCGATCTGCTTCGCGATCTGCCCGTACGACCGCGTCTCGCCGAACGGAATCGTCAGCAGCGCCTCCCACACCTGGCGCTGAAAATCGGTTCCGCCGAAATCGAGCTCGATGGAAAAGTGCGTCCGCTCGCCGGCGAAATATTCGGTGAGCTGTCTCGCAGCCTCCTCGAGAATCGGATTGTCCGCGGCCTCTGCCACGTTCGCGATGGGCGCACACCGGGGACTGGCCTTGGGCCACCGCACCGCCGCGAGTCCGCGCGCAGACGCTACGAGGATGAGCGGTCCGACCGGCGAGTCGATCGACTTCGAGAAATACTGCGTCCCGGCGGCCACACTGCTCATGCCGAAAGTTATCGAGTCGGCGCTAGAACAGCGACGCCGAATCCAGCCCCACTCCCTCGGCCGTCTCCGCGATCAGCGAGTCGACGACCGCCCTGAGATCGCCCGTCTTCTGAAATACCGCGAGCTGCCGGTCCGCCGAGGTCCCCTCGTCGAGAATGCGGAATGCGTACTCGACCTCCGTGCGGCTCCCGAGCTCGTCGAGCACGTCATCGATGAACCACGCGATCAGCTCCCGCACCAGTTCCCGCGCGGGATACTCCTCCTCGCGCCCGAGATCGACGAGCTTCCCGTCGAGGCCCCACCGCACGGCGCGCCACTTGTTCTCCTCGATCAGCTCCGCGTTGTAGACGCGGAAGGTGATGTTGTCGCGCCGCAGCTTCCACAACTTCGCGATGATCGCCTGGAAGATCGCCGCGACGCAGATCGCCTCGTCCACGCGCGTGCACACGTCGCACAGGCGGAACTCGAGCGTCGGGTAGAGATGGTGCGGACGCACATCCCACCAGATCTTCGAGCCATCAGGAATGCACCGCGTCTGCACCAGCGTGTCGAGCAGATTCGTGAAGTCCGACCAGTCGCGGAAGACGCGCGGCACGCCATTGCGCGGAAAATTCCGGAAGACGATGCTCCGATACGACTTGAGCCCCGTGTTACGCCCCATCCAGAACGGCGAGCTCGTCGCGAGACACAGCACGTGCGGCATGAAGTAGCGCGCAGCGTTCATCGCATCGATGCGGAATTCCGGATCCTCGATCCCGATGTGCACGTGCGTCCCGAAGATCAGCAGCGACTGCGCGAGCTCCGCCATGTCGGCCTTCACGCCGATATACCGCTCGAGCGGCGTAATCTCCTGCGTCACCCAACTCGAAAACGGATGCGTCCCCGCCGCGGCGACGCGTAGCCCACTCTTCGCCACGTGCGAGATCACCGAATGGCGGAGCTTCACCAGCTCCGCACGCGCCTGCGCCGGCGTGTTGCACACGTTCGTGCCCACCTCCACGATCGACTGATGCAGCTCCGGCTTCACCTGCTCGAGGATGATCCGGTCGCCATCCAGAATCTCCTGGATGTACGACTTCAGCTCCCGCGTCTCCGGATCGATGATCTGATACTCTTCCTCGATTCCGATCGTGAGCGACGGTGCTTTCATGCGCTGACCAGTGAAGGACGGATGCTCATCGCGGCTCGATCACGTACGTCGGAACGTTCGACCCACCACCGGCTGTCACGTTGAGCAGCGCCGCGGTGCCGAGCCGCGTCATGCACCCTTCCGTGTACGCGCCATCGACCACGAACGGCGCCGTGTCGAGCATGCGGTCGAAAATCTTCAGCTCGCCGTTCACCACCGACGGATACGCCTCGGTCGGCAACGTGATGCGGTCTTGCACGATATACGGCTCCTCGTTCGCCGCCGCGAGCCCTGCCTCCCACTCCGCATCGGTCGCCTCCCAGCCGAGCACGATCCCCTTCCCCCCGTACTCGTCGTTGGGCTTCAACACCAATCGCTGGCGATTCTCGCGGATGAACTCCGGCAGATCGACCTGCTTCCCGCCGAACATCGTCTTCCGATCCTCCACCACCCGAGTCCACGGGATGTGCGCCTCGATCGCCTCGGCCTCCTCCTCGCTGAACAGCCGCTCGTTCCGCTCATCACTCAGCACCGCGAGACTCGCCTTCTTGTGCATCAGCTTGCACGAAAAGGGATTCACCATGCACACCGCGCGATCGCGCACCGCACGCACTACCGGCCCGTCGATCCCGCATCGTTCCACCAGCTCGTGCAACAGCACGCGTTTGTAGATGAGCGAGATCTCGAAGTCGCCATCGCGCAGCACGCCGTCGCGATACTCGACCTCTCGCGGGTCCACGATTCTGCACTCGAGCCCCTGACTCTCGAAGTAGCGCTCGAACAGCACGAACTCGCTGTACGTCGGCACCTCCTTCCAGTCCAGGATCGCAATCCTCGGCTTCCCTCGCCCGCCCGACCACTCCTCATACGCGCCGAGCAGCGCACGAAGCACCCCCGTCCGCGCAGGCAGCGGTCGCAGATGATGCGTGCGCTGGAACTCGCGCATCACCGGCATCGCCTCGAACACCTCGGTGAGCGCATCGTTGTACGCCGCACCCGCCGGCGTCTCCGCGTTGTACTCGGTGAAGCGGAGCCCCTTCCCGCCATCGACGAAGAACGCATCGAGCCGCGATGTCGGACTCGCCGCCGCAAAGCCGGGGTCGATGCCAACGAGCTGCTCCTCCCAATCCGTCAGCCGCAGCTGCGCACGCACGCCGTCATCCACGAGCGCCGCGCGATGCGCGGTCGAAAACGCGCGCAGCACGATCGCCGCGCGATCCCGACACATCGCAAACTCGGCCGGCGTCATCCACCGCGGTCGCACCACCGTGCATACCGGCCGCGCGCCGAACGTCAGCCCGCGACGCTCGATATTCTCTTCGAGCCACCCCTGCGAGTCGCTTGCGAGCCCGCCCGCGAGTAGATCGTGATACTCCGCGATCGCACGATCCTGCGTCACGGCAACCGTCACCCTTCGCGCCGCCCGAGCAGAAATTCCCCGCGCGCGATGTTCATCTTCCGCGGCGTCTGCTTCGCAAGCCGAATCGTCAGATCCGCCATGTGCTTCACCGTCCAGTCGAAATAGTGCGGCGTCAGCGAGTTGACGTCCATGTCCGGCGCCGGATTCATGAAGTCGATCGCGTACGGAACGCCATCACGCACCGCCCACTCCACCGTGTTCATGTCGTAGCCGAGCGCCTTCACGAGCGTGAGCGAATCCTTCACGACGCGCGCGCCGAGCTCCGGTGCGAGATGCTCGTGCTCCACGTGGTATTTCCGCTCGCGCGGATCGTACTTCATCGGCAGCACCTCGCTCTGCCCGAGACAGAGACAGCGGATGTACTGATCCCACTCGATGAACTCCTGCAGCACCATCGTCAGCTGCCCCGAGCCATCGTACGCATCGAACAGCTCGCCAAGCGTGCGGCAGATGTAGACGTCGCGCCAGCCGCCTCCGTGCGCATCCTTCAGCACGCACGGGAGTCCTATGTAGGAGAGAATTCCCTCCCAATCCAGAGGATACACCAGATTGCGCAGGCTCTCCTCGTGGTGGATCCCCGGGATGTACTCCTTGTTCGGAAGCACCACCGTCTTCGGACTCGACACTCCGAGCTTCGTCGCCAGCCCCGCCTCGAAGAACTTGTCGTCCGCCGTCCACATGAAGGGATTGTTGATCACCGTCACCCCCTGCAGCGCCGCGTACTTGAGATACGACCGGTAGTACGGCACCTCGTGCGAGATCCGATCGATCAGCACCGAATAGTGCACCAGGTCATCCATCTTCGTCCCGCCGAGCGACACGAGCTCCGCGACCACACCCTCTTCGCGGCCGTTCACTTCCTTGATGAACGCAGGCGGAAAGCTCCACTCACGCCCCACGATCAGCCCGATCCGCTTCTCCGTGCCTGACGCCATCGTCTTGCTCCCGGTCAGTCGCTTCCGCCGATGTACATGCGAACCATTCGCTCCCACCACGGCCAATCGTGTGCCCACCCATCCCATACGCGAAAAGCGTGCGGGATTCCCTTCTGCCAAAGCGAGCGCGAGAACGTCTCGTTCGTCCAGTACATCGAGTCGTCCCGTCCGATCGCGAAGATGATATTCATCCGCCGGATCGCCGCCAGCCGCCCTTCATCGTACTCGTTCGTGATGAAGTCCGCCGGATTGTTGAAGTAGACGGAATCGTCCGAGTACCCCTCGGTCTGCTCCTTGATGTCGTACAGCCCGCTCATCCCGAGCACGCGCCCGACCAGCGCCGGATGCCGCAGCCCGAAGCTCATCGCGTGGTACGCACCGAAGCTCGCCCCCGCCGTGATCAGGAAGGGATTCGAGTTCATGTGCGTCGACAGCGGCAGCACCTCGTGCATCAGATAACGCTCGTACGCCTCGTGCCGCTGCGCCCGGTCCGCCGGATGCCTGTGCTTCGCATACCAGCTCTCCGCGTCGATACTGTCGACGCAGTACAGCTGCAGCCACCCCTTCTCGAGATGCTCCCCGAGCGCGCCCATCATGCCGCGATCTTCCCACTCGAAGAAGCGCCCCATCGATGTCGGAAAGACGAGGACACGCGCTCCTGCATGCCCGAAGATGAGCATGTCCATGTCCCTGCCGAGCGATGGGCTGTGCCAGCGACGTAGCTCGCGATGCATCAGCGGTTCGCAGGAAAGAGAAATTGGAGCATCGCCGGCGCAATGTCCGCCCACGCACTTTCGGTATGTCCGGCGCCCTCGATCTCCTGATAGTGCAACGACTCGCCCACCGACCACCCCTTCGCCACGAGCGCGTCGTGCACGCGCCGCGCGCCCGCGACCACCCCGTCGCCCTCCGCCGTTCCCGTCGACAGCCACACGCGGAGCGGCGGTGCCGCGTGCAGCGCGCGCACACGCCGCACGATGAAGCGATTATCCCACCACACACTTGGGGAGAGCACCGCGACATTCCAGAATATTCCCGAGTACTTGAGCGCCAGGTACAGCGACACGAGTCCGCCGAGCGATGACCCACCGATCCCGGTGTTCGCGGCGTCCGTGAGCGTGCGATACTCCGAGTCGATGAACGGCTTGAGCTCCTCGACGAGCATCAGCCCGTACTTGTCGGCATTTCCGCCGGCGCGCTTGGCCGAGTCGCGTGTGGGCGTGTACTCATCGATGCGATACGCGCCGGCGTTGTACACACCCACGATGATGAGCGGCACGACGAGCCCCGCCTCGATCATCCCCTCCGCCGCCTCGTCTAGCCGCCACTCGCCCGCGAACGCCGTCGCCTCATCGAAGAGATTTTGTCCGTCCTGCATGTAGAGCACGGGATAGCGACGCTCGACATCCTCGTCGTAGCCTGGCGGCAGATAGACGATGACATCGTGCTCACTCTCGAGGAAGCGCGAGCGAACCTTCTCGTGGAGACGGAAGGTGCCCGTGAGGGTATGTGGTTTCTGCTCGTCCGACATGGGGGAAATTGAGAGGAGACCACACTCTCGGGGCAAGTGCCGAACCACCGAAATGGTCCGGCTTCCGCCGCTCACCCCGGCTGACTACTCGGCCTTGAGCCCCGGAGGCGCCACCGTGATCAGCCGTGCACCGAAGCGGCACGCCTCGACGTATCCCGGCTCGGCCACCGCGCAGAACGTCTCGCGGATCTCCGGCTTTTGCTCGAGACTCACCGACTCTTCGCCGACTGCCTCGTAGCAGCGCGACTTGAGATGGTGCTCGTTCACCTTCTGGCAGAACGACACGCCATCCGCGGTCTTCGCGCTCACGTCGATGATGTTCTTCACGACGCCGATGATGCACCACTCGCGATACTTCTCCGGCGCGTTGGTGCACAGGTCGATCGCCTTCAGATGATCGCCGACCACGAACGAGTTGATGTCGGTGCCGAAGCCGGTGAAGCACATGTAGCGGTACGCCTCGGGCACGCCCATGCAGTCCTTCGCGACGGCGGGCATCTCGTGATCATCGAAGTACATGATGATCGACACCTGGTTCTGGTAGCATGTCGCGAGGTAACGCTCCGGCAGAATGCTGCACGGATAATTCAGATCCTTCTTGTCGATCTGCTTCCAGCTTCGCTTCTCCTCGGGCATGTCCATCCCCGGCATCCCGTGATGCGGCTCGGTCGCGTCGACGACGTTCTCCATGAACGCGCCGCCGTAGCATGACTCGCGATCCCACGATTCGATCAACAGGTCGCATCCCTTGAGCTAGCTGACGAGGTTGTGCTCGTAGTGCATCGTGAGCCCATGCCCGAGTCCGTGCGCGCACTGGAAGCGCAGCCACCCGTACACACCCGCCTGCGACCACGGCACGCACAGGTCGCGCACCGACTGCGAGTCGACCTTCCCCGACGCCGCGAAGTAGGCCTCGATCACCCCGTGGTAGCATCCCGACTGAAACGCATCCGTGCAGCTCGAGAAAGTGCGCTCGACATTCTTGTCCATGTCGAAGGCGTGCATCCCGATCGCGTGCGCGTACACGTGCCCGAAGCCGCGAACGTCGCGATCGTTGTTCGCGACCTGCATCAGCGTTCCCATCGCGAGCTTCGGCCCGCCGCGATCGACCAGCGGCACGAACTGCTTCTGATAGCACGGAATCTTGTCGCCGTTGATCTTCGAGCAGGCCGCGATCGCTGCCTTCGCCAGCTCGATCGAATCGGTACCGGGGCTTACCTCGGCCGCCGATGCCTCGGGGACGTTGGCGGCGCCGCTGCGCCACAGCTGCTTCTGCACCACCGTCACGATGACGGCAGCGATAATCAATGCGGCCGCTATGGCCGCTCGGCGTGATCTCGTCATACCAATTGGACGCGCGCGTGAGTCAGATGGTCATTCCCGGGGGGGCCGTTCGCCTGTTAGCGTAGTCGGTGGCGGCATGCCACGCCATTCGGACGCGCTACCCTCAATTTCACGACGGCGACTCATGAATTCCACGATCGATCGTCCCCCCTTGCGCGGTGCCATGGGGAGCTGGACCCCGGCGAAGGCCATCGTGGTGGGTGGCTTCTTCGCAGGCCTCGCCGACATGACATACGCGCTGGTCTGGTTCAGCGGGGTGAAGGGCGTCCCGTGGATGAAGATCCCGCAGTCGGTGGCCGGGGGACTCATCGGCAGGCCATCGTTCGATGGCGGGATGGGCACCGTACTCCTCGGCCTCGGACTCCATTGGCTCGTCGCCTATATCTGGGCGACGATGTTCGTGATCGCAGCGATGCGCTTTCTCCCCGCGCTGCTACGCAACCCGGTGCTATATGGACTCGCGTACGGCGCGTGGGTCTACTTCTTCATGAACTGGGTCGTACTCCCGCTCGACGCGATGCACACGAAGCCGCACGTCCATCCGCTCGACACGTTTCTGACGGGACTCGCGGTGCACATGTTCGGGATTGGCCTGGCGATCTCGCTGAGCGCGGCGAAGGCGTCGCCGCGGGCGTAGTCAGCTAGTAGCGGTATCGCGCCATGAGAAACACCACGCGGTCCTCGAGCACCAGATAGACGAGCCGGTGTTCCTGCGTGATGCGCCGCGACCAGACACCTGAACCCAGGCTCTTGAGCCGCTCGGGCTTTCCGATGCCGTCGTGCGGGTCCCGAAGAACCGCCTTCACCAGCGAGAGCACCCGCAATGCGATCCCGCGCTTGCTCTCGACCCACCACTCGAGGTCCTCGATGAAATTCGGATCGAAGTGGCAGGCGCGGTTCTGCCGAATTGCCACGCCGGTTCCGCTTTCGGGGTTACTCACGCGGCGCCTTGAGCCGTGCGCCGCGTCAGCTACTCACCCAGCCCCAATCGCGCAGCAACTTCTTCAGGCGCCATCGCCATCGTTTCATTCCCGTGCGCGCGAGCAAGCGCATCCAGTAGGCGGCGGGCGTTTGCCGGCGAGCGCAGCAGCTGTGCGGTCTCGCGAAGACCCTCGAGCTCCGCAGCCGGCATGAGTGCCATGTCTTCGTGCCCCCGCCGAGAGATGACCACCGGCTCCTGCGTGCGCTCGATCGTGTCCCAGACTGCGGCGAGGTTTTCGCGGACGCTGCTATACGTTCCTTTCTTCACGCGAGTCTCAGGATTGGACCGTTAGAGCAGTTCCACGCGGTGCCTACAAGAAATGTTGTACGGATATACTGTGCAAGAGCATTTGTGTTTTGTCAACAGAATTTCGTTGAGCTCACACTCATCCTCACTCGATATCGTCGATCGACTTCGGCCAGTCCTTCCCCAACAGCCGCGACAGCGCCCGGTCCGCCAGCAGCCGCCCGCCCGTCTGGCATCGCGCGCAATAGTTCGTCTCGTTCGACGCATAGCGAATCCGCTGCACCGCAGCATCGCACACCCGACACGGCTCGCCGAATCGCCCGTGCACCGCCATCTCGTCGTGAAACGCGGTCACCTTCTCCGGAAAATTCTCCCCCGCCTGCGCGCGCAATAGCTCAATCCATTCCACCAGCGTCTCGCGCGTCGCATCGTACAGCCGCGCGATCTCCTCGTCGCGCATCTTCCGCGTGAGCCTGATCGGCGAGAGCCGAGCGCGATGGAGAATCTCATCCGAATACGAGTTGCCGATACCGCTGAACAGCCGCGGATCCGCGAGCGCGCGCTTGAGCGTGTGGTTCTCGCTCATGAGCCGCGCGGAAAATTCCGCGAGCGAAGCGCTCAGCACCTCGATCCCACCTCGATCGAAGTCGCGTAACCCCGCCGCTCCGCGCACCAGATGCATCGACGCGCGACGAGCGGTCCCCGCCTCCGTCAGCACCAGCACGCCATTCGCGAAGTGAAACGTCGCGAGTATAGAACCTTTCGGCGGCAGCTTCCCTCCCACCGCACGCCACTTGAGACGCCCCGCGATCATCAGATGGATGACTACGTAGCGATCGTCATCCATCTCCAACACAATGCGCTTCCCCATGCGCCGCACGCCGCGCACCGTAGTTCCCACCACCTCGTTCACAGGCGGGTCAAACGTCCGCAGCACGAACGGCTTCGCGATGACGAGCTTCTCGAGCACCTCGCCCACGATGCGCCGCTCGAGCTGCTCGAGATACACCGTGATGTCGGGGAGCTCCGGCATCGCTCAGCTCCGCGTCCTGTCGCGCTCCGTCAGCCCCGAACCCTCCACGCGCGCACTTCTCACCGCGATCGGAAACTCCACGTCGCGATCGAGCGCGAGCGGCACCAGCCACCGCAGATTGTCGATCACGTTCTCTGGCAGCGCACGCACATCCGCCAGGAAAACCTCCTGATCCTCGAGCGTCCGTGCCTCCGCCGCGCGCGCACTCATGGAGCTCAGCACCACCATCCGATACTCCGCGTCATCCCACGTCACCAGCTCCCTCCACTCCACCACATCCACCCCGCACTCCTCCCTCACCTCGCGCCTCGCCGCCGACACCGCCGACTCCCCCTCCATAATGCTTCCGCCCAGCGCATTCACGCGCCCCGCCTGCCACGCGGGCCTCGTGCGCCGCATCAACACTACTCGCCCACCATCCTCCGTGAGCAGCAGCGCCAGCACGAACCCCCGTTTCATCGCCAATTTCCGCTCACCGAGAAAAGACTGTATTGTCCCATATAGTGGACACTTTCACGCCCTCCGGGCACGACAACAGCCGCTACCGTGCCCCCGAGTCGCCGTCCTAACCTACTCGCAATAGCTTGTCAGCGCACGAGATGCGGTCCCGCGCGCCGCGCGGCTCAAAGCGGAATGTCAGTTGCGTTACACCATGGCTGAACCACCACCTATTCGGAGATCGGCTATGCGCGGGACTCGTGTTCTCATCGGTATGGTCGCCCTGCTCGCCAGCGGGCTCGCGACCGTAAATGCCCAGGACCAGAACCAGGATCCCTCTGCACGCGTCCTGCGCGCGAGCCTCCTGCAGGGAGAGGTTTCCTTCCGTCCGGGCAACGTCGACGACTGGAGCAGCGCGACGCTCAACTATCCGCTCACCACGGGCGATCATCTCTGGACCAATACCGACGCGCGCGCCGAGCTGCACGTAGGTGCGAACGCGATTCGTCTCGCGCCCGAGACCGCCTTCGAAATTCTCGACCTCGACGACAATCATCTGCAGATCCGCCTGACGCAGGGCTCCGCGCTTATCCGGCTCCGCACGCTCGAGTCCGATGACAACATCGAGATCGATACGCCCTCGGGCGCCGTCACGCTGATGCGCGACGGCACCTATCGCGTCGACGTCAGCACCGACGGCGCGACCAGCACGATCACGACGCGCAACGGCGATGCCGAAGTCACCGCGAACGGCAACACGGTTCCGGTACGCCCCAATCAGACCGTGCTATTCACTGTCGACGGCGCATCGCCCGACGTTCGCGAGGCGGCTCCATTCGATGAATACGACTCGTGGGCCGAGGCGCGCGATCGCACCGAGGATCAGTCGGTGTCTGCGCAGTACGTCTCGCGCGACATGACGGGCTACGAAGATCTCGATCGCAACGGCTCGTGGAGCGATGATCCGGACTACGGTCACGTCTGGGCGCCGACGCATGTGGTCGAAGACTGGGCGCCATACCGCTACGGTCGCTGGGCATGGGTCGAGCCCTACGGCTGGACGTGGATTGACGATGCGCCGTGGGGCTTTGCGCCATTCCATTACGGTCGTTGGGCATACGTGCGTGAGCGCTGGGTATGGGCTCCCGGCGAGATTCGCCGCCGTCCGGTCTACGCGCCTGCACTCGTCGTCTTCGAGGGCGGATCGAGCTTCAGCGGTGACCGCTATGGCGACCGCGGTGACGTCGCATGGTTCCCGCTCGCGCCGAACGAGGTCTATCGTCCTGCGTATCACGTGAGCGATCAATACGTTCGCCGCGTCAATGTCACGAACGTGAACATCACGAACATCAACATCACGAACGTCAACGTCACGAACATCACGTATCGCAATCGCGGCGTGCAAGGTGCGACGACTGCAGTCGGACGGGATCAGTTTGCCGGATCGCGCCGCATCGGTCGCAACGCCATCGTCGTCCCGGTCGACCAGGCGCGCTCGGCGCACATCGTCGGTGACGGCGCGCCCGTGACGCCGACGCAGCAGAGTGTGCTCATTCGTCGTCAGGGTGCGCCCGAAGTGCGCCGCCCGCCCGAGGCCACCCAGGCGCGCCAGGTGGTGTGGAAGAACTCGCCTCCCCCGCGTCGCGCGACCTTCCAGTCGCACGCGGCGCAGCTCACGAGCACGGACGGCAAGCCCGTCGAACCGCTTCCGATCTCGCAGACGCGAGGAGCGCCACGCTCGGGCATCACGCGCGGAGCGCCGAACACAACCATGCCTCCGGTGCCCAACACTCGGCCCAACATCAACGTGAGATCGCAGCCGAGCGACGAGCAACACGCACCCATCGCGCAGCCGAATTCGCCGCGGAATACGAACGAGCGTCCGGTGCCTACCATGCAGCCGAACGTGCGCCCCGTGCCGAGCACGCCACCGAACACGAATGTGCGTCCGGTGCCTACCAGGCAGCCGAACGTGCGCCCCGTGCCGAGCACGCCACCGAACACGAATGTGCGTCCGGTGCCCGGCACGCAGCCGCGCACGGACGACCGTCCGATGCATACGGATGGTCCTGCGCCTGTGAACGGTTCCCCGAATGGCAGCCCCGCGCACACGATTGGGGAGCCGAATTGGAACGCGCGTACGACGCCGAACGCACAGCCGGCCTCGGTGCCGAATGCACGTCCGGTGACGCACACAGATGCGCCGCCGCCACGCGTGATCGATGAGAGGAGGTCGCCCGTGCAGGGCGAGATGCCGCAGGCGACGCAACCGCAGGCGACGCAGCGGCAGGTGACGCAGCCGCAGGTGACGCAGCCGCCCCCGAAGCGGCAGACCGATGAGCGCGCGGCCTCTGATGGACGCCGCGTGCAAACGGAAGAGAAGCAGCAGCCGAAGGCGCGCGACGACAAGCCGCCGCGTCGTTATTAGATCGCGCTCCACGGCACGGGGCGTGCTAATCTCTCTCGCTGGCAGTCCGCAGCGAGAGAGCGCGACGACCGGATTCGCTTCACATTGAGCGAGTCCGGCCGCTCGCTATTCGGCATCAAGTTCACACCCGAGCCACATGATCCTGCCCCACCGCTCGCCATCTGAAGACAAGCGATCGGCCGTCGCGCGGCTCTCCCCTCGCTCGATTTTTTCGTATTGGCGTCTCACCTGGCGTCGGCTCACCGCCGTCTTCGGGCCGCCGCTCCTCGTATTGCTCGTCGGCATCGTCGCGCATCAGGGCACATCGAAGATCACATCGGCGCGGCAGGACGGCCGCCGCTCGCGCGCCGTTACCGACGGCGCCGATCAGCTGCTCGCCTTCCTCACGAACGCCGAGACCAGCCAGCGAGGCTTTCTTCTCACCAACAACGAAGAATATCTCGCGCCGTATCTCCAGGCGGTCGATTCTCTCCCCGCGGTCGCCGCGCGCCTTCGCGCCGCCGTCGCCACCATCAGAGCCGATCCCGTCACGAAGCTCGAGGTCGATAGCCTCTCGTTCTTCTCCGAGGAGAAGATGGCGGAGCTCGCCGAGACCCTTCGGTTGCATCGTACCGTAGGCACGGAGAGCTCGCTCGCGCTCATGAAGACGAATCGCGGGCGCGACCTCATGCGCAACGCACGCCGCATCGAGAAATCCGTACGCGACCAGGAAACCGCGCGCCTCGCTTCCCAGTCCGCCGATATCACGCGCTACACCGACGATGTCACCCTCGTCGTCCTCTTCGGCACGGGTGCCGCCTTTCTCATCGCCTTGCTCGTCAATGTCCTCCTGGCCCGCGATGCTGCCATCCAGACTCGCCTCGCCGCCGAGCGCGATGAAGCCCTCGTTGCCATCGGGGAGCAAACGACGCTGGCGGAGGTCGCGCGCAACGAGGCGACGGAGATTCTCGAGAGCATCGGCGACGCCTTCTTCGCGCTCGATCAGGACTGGAAGTTCATCTACCTCAACGAGAACGCCGAGCCCCTGCTCGGCCGTTCGCGCGATGAGCTGATCGGCGCGAGCATCTGGGAGAAATTTCCGGAGGCCATCGGGAGCACGTTCGAGACCGAGTACCGCCGCGCGGTGCGCGAGCAGACCGTTGCCGGCTTCGAGGAGTATTTCGAACCGCTCGAGAAGTGGTTTGCGGTGCGCGCCTATCCATCGCGCCGCGGCCTCGCCGTCTACTTCACCGACGTTACCTCGCGCGTGCACGCGGAGCGCACCTTCCGCGCGCTCGCGGAGACGATGCCGCAGCTCGTGTGGTCGACGAATGCTTCCGGCGACAACGAATACTTCAACGGTCGCTGGCTCGCCTACACCGGTGCATCTTCACCGACCGATGGCAACTGGCGCGAGTCGCTGCACCCAGCCGACACGGCCGACGTCGACGAAAGGTGGAAACACGCCTTTCGCGGTGGAGACTCGTTCGAGGTCGAAGCACGGCTTCGCCGCGGCGATGACGGGGCGTATCGCTGGTTTCTCTGCCGCGCGCTCCCGCTTCGCGACGAGACGGGAAAAATCACGCGCTGGTTCGGCACCTGCACCGATGTGCACGACCAGCGGCGTGCGACCGAAGGGCTGAGCGTGCTCGCGGAGGCGAGCGCGGTTCTCGCGACATCCCTCGACACCGACGCCGCGATGCGCACCGTTGCCCAGCTCGCGGTCCCGAGACTCGGCGACTGGTGCACCGTCGATCTCCTCGAGCCCGATGGCACGTTGCGCCGTGTCGCCACCGTGCACTCGGATCCTGCGATGCTCGCGATCGCCGACGAGTTCAACCGCCGCTATCCCGCGTCGCCGGACGATCCGGGCGGGATATACGAGGTGCTGCGCTCGGGCACCGTGGAGGCGAGCGAGATCACTGACGAGATGATCATCGCGGGAGTTGCCGACACCGAGAAACGCGATCTGCTGCTCACGCTCGGACTCCGTTCGTACGTCACCGCGCCGATGATGGTCGATCGCGAAGCGGTCGGTACGCTTACGATCGTCTCCGCAGAGTCCGGCCACTTCCTCGGACCGAGCGACATCACGCGCGTGCAGGAGCTCGCGCGGCGCATGGCGCTCGCGATCGAGCGCACGAAGCTGTTCGCCGAGACGGTCAGCGCGCGCGATGCGGAGACGGTGAGCAACGAGTTGCTGCGCGAGAGCGAGGCCAAGCTCGTGCTCTCCATGGAGGCCGGCGGACTCGGCTCGTGGGAGTGGGACATCCAGCACGACCGCGTGATGTGGTCGCCGCAGACGGAGCGGATGCACGGACTGGCCGAAGGCACCTTCTCGGGATCGCGAGAGGAGTTCGTCTCATTCATCCATCCGGACGATCGCGAGCGTGTGGCGAGTGAGATCGCGCGCACGCTCGCGGAGCACCGGTCGACATATCACATCAAGTATCGCTTCACGCGGACGGATGGCGCGGTGCGCTGGCTGGAGGGCTTCGCGCGGCTGCGCACTGATGAGAACGGAGAGCCTGTCAGCTTCCTCGGCGTCAGCCACGACGTGACCGAGCGCGAGGAACTGCTCGAGGGCGAGCAGCAGGCGCGGCGCGACGCGGAGGCGGCGAACGCCGCGAAAGCGCTTTTTCTGACGACGATGTCGCACGAGCTACGCACGCCGTTGAACGCGGTGTCGGGGTATGTCGACCTGCTCGAGATGGGTGTGCGCGGACCCGTCACCGAGCTGCAGCGTGAGGATTTGCGTCGCATCAGGCGCGCGAGCCAGCACCTGCTCGTGCTGATCAACGACATTCTGAATTACGCGCGTCTCGAAGCGGGATCTGTCGAGCTGCACTTTTCGGAGGTCGCGATCGACGATGCGTTGGCGGGAATGGAGGCGCTGATCGCACCGCAGCTTCGAGCGAAGGGCGTCGCCTACGAGTATTGCCCGTGCGACAGGAATGTGCGCGTGAATGTCGATCGCGACAAGCTCGATCAGATCCTGCTCAATCTCGTCGGGAATGCGGTGAAGTTCACCGATGGAGGCGGACGCATCACGCTGAGCTGCGAGGTCATCGATCAGATGGCACGTATCATCGTCGACGACACCGGGCGCGGGATTCCGCGCGGCAAGCTGCAGATGATCTTCGACCCCTTCGTGCAGGTCGACCGCCATCTCACGCCGGAGCGGCAGCAGGGCGTGGGGCTGGGGCTGGCGATCAGTCGCGACCTCGCCCGCGCGATGCGCGGCGACATCTCCGTGCAAAGTGATGCGGGCAAGGGCGCGACCTTCGTGCTGACGCTACCGATTATCTCGCAGAGCTGAGCGTCAGTTCGCCGTTTGCGAGAAGTCGAAGGCGTTCGTGAGCGGTGCTTCCGGCGATCGCGTCGTTCCATCCGCCGGGTGCGCCCGGGAACGTCGGCGCCGCGGCCCCGATCAGGAAATGGTGATTGAGGAGCGAGCCGCCGAAGGCGCTATGGAAGAAGTTATCGGCGACCACGTAGTGCGCGGCCTCGGCCTCCATCGGAAGCACCGAGGTCTGGTAGTAGCCCATGCTCAGTCCCTTCGCGTCGCTGATCTGCACGAACTTGTCCATCTTCCCGCCGTCGATCTGCACCTGCTCCCGATAGAAGCGATGCACGAGATCGCCCGTCGCGACCGTGGGCGGAACGTAGAGCGCGATGTCGAAGGGCGCGTTCGGGAGATTTGTTGGATATGGCTGTCCCGCGATCTGCGGCAGCGTGTCGTATGCGTTGCCGGCGGAGTCGATTTGCGGAAGCGCGGACGCCGCATCGGCGAGCCCTGTCGCTCCGGCGACATCGCCGTACGTGTTGTCGCAGCCGCGGTTCTCGAGATAAATCACGACGATGTGATTCACCTTGTTGATCGAACCGACCGCAGGCCCGGCTGCATCGGAGCAGGATGCGGTGATGGTAATTGCGGCAGCGGCCTAAATGAGAGTGGAGTATCGAACCTTCATGCGCGTCATGGACCTTCCTCAGGCGTGATGGAGAGCGATGTGGTGCTCACGCACCCTGAGAATAGGCCGGCTCCGCGTTCAGTTGTTCACGGAGCCGTAACGCTTTTGAAACGTCAGCCGATGCTGTGGATGATTCCGCCCTCGACGCGAAGAGACGCGCCATTTGTAACAGCGGACAGAGGGCTCGCGACGTACGCGACGAGCGAGGCGACCTCGGACGGATCCGCGAACCGTCGAATGAGCGACGACGGACGCGTCTTCTCGAAGAAGTCCTTCTCCACTTCGGCAAGCGACACTCCCTTCTGCTTCGCGAGTCCCACGAGCCACTCCTCGACACCTTCGGTGCGCGTCGGTCCCGGAAGAATGGCATTCACAGTGACCGCAGTGCCGACCGTGAGCTCCGCGAGCCCGCGCGAAAGTCCGAGTTGCGCGGTCTTCGTCACACCATAGTGAATCATCTCGCCGGGCACGTTGAGTCCCGACTCGCTCGAGATGAAGATCACGCGTCCCCAATTCCGCGTGAGCATGCCGCGCATGTACTGCCGGCTGAGGCGCGCGCCGCTCATGACGTTCATCTCCCACATGAACTGCCACTCCGCATCTGGGATATCGAAGAACGGCTTCGCCTCGAAGGCGCCGACATTGTTGACGAGGATGTCGACATGGGGGAAATCTTTCGCGACCGACTCGATGCCCGGCACGGTGGACAGATCGCCCGCGGCGCCGCGCAGCTGCGCGCCCGGATTGTCTTTCGTGATGCGCGCAATGGCTTCGTCGACGCGGGGCTGCGTGCGCCCATTGACGATGACCGTCGCCCCCTCGCGCGCGAGCGTGCTCGCGATCGCGAAGCCGATACCGAGCGTGGAACCGCTGACCAGCGCGGTCTTCCCCTTGAGCTGCAGATCCATGGTGAGCCTCGAGCGGGTTTCGCGCGCGGTGCGATCGCACCGCGCCCGAGGTTCAACGCGCGGCGATCGCCGTCGGTTGCAGGGAGCCGTAGGGCCGCAGAGAGGCCGACGTCGTGTCCGTGAGCGCGCGCAGGAATTTTATTACGGCGCTGCGTTCCTTTGCGGTCGGGTGGAGTCGCAACGTCGAAAGCGTGGGATTCGAGAGGCGAGCGCCGAGTCCGGCGCCGCCGCCGTGCTCGTAGAAGTCCATAACCTCATCGAGTGTCGCGTAGGCCCCATTGTGCATGTACGGCGCGGTGACCGCGACGTTGCGAAGCGTCGACACCTTGAACGCGAATAGATGCTCGGCCAGGTGGTCGACGCCCGCGCGCCCCGAATCCGGGTCGAGACGCGCGGTTCGATTGCTCGGCACTGACAAGCGCGAACAACAGCGCCAGCACGAGAGCGATTGTCGTGGCGCTCAAGAGCTTGGGCAGGCGCGATGTGGCTCTGACGAAATGCGCGGGAACGTGCATCGCCGCAAGGAACAGGGCCTTCGTCTCGCGAGTTTCGCGTGCGCGTACCGATCGAGTCTCGCGGAGGCGCGTTCAGCAGGGCGTCGACAGCAGGGGAGGCTCCACAGCGTGCGGCTTTATCGCATCACAGAATCACACGAAAGTGGCGTCCAAATTCACTTCTACCTCGACATAATAGGGCTAATAACACGTCACAATAGCGCCACTATATGAAAAGTCGCAGTATTAGGATGTCGAGTCGCCCGGCGCTTTACTCGCCTTCCGAGCCGGCGGACCATCGTCTGCCTCCCTCCGCTCACGCGGCGCATCGAGCCGCGCGCGCAGCGCCGCGATCGCCGGCATCGCCGCGCCGTCCGCACCCGCGAGATTCTTCGCCGCATGCAGATACGTACGACGCGCATCCGCGCGCTGTTCCAGCTCGAGCTGCGCCGTCGCGAGCCCGATCAGCGCCGCTGTTCTCCCCGGCGCCCGCGCGAGCTCCAGTTTGTATTCACGCTCCGCTTCTTTCGCCCGTCGCAGCTCCAGCAGATACTCGCCAGCCAGCTCGTGCGGCGACACGATCTCCACAGGCGGACCGAACGCGAACGGCAGCGCGTCGTCCTGCGCCGCCGCCGCCACCAGCATCGCGACCGCCTTCTCTCCCTCACCACGCGCATGCATCACCACCGCGTGCAGCACCTTCGCAATCACCTCGGCGTACCCACGCTCGCTCGCGATCTCGTCATCCGCGCTCGCATGCGGCTGGGCCATGCGCGAATCGAGTCTCGCCAGGATGGAATCCGCGCGCGCCGGCTCACCGCGGCCGAGCGCTCCGAGTCCGAGTGCGAGATCGTTCGCCGCGAGCTCGTGCACGCCGAGCGAAGCGGTGTCGATCGCGAGCATGGCCGGCGGCGAGCGCCATTCGCGCGTGTCCGCGACGTATGCCGCGCGGTCGAACACGAGATGCGAGCGGCTCTCGAGCTCCGCGTCGCGGCTGTCATCGCTGCCCTTCGCGAACCGTACGGTCTGCACGCGCATCGAGTCCACCCATCCCGCGGCCTCCGCGTATCGTCCCTCCTGCAGGTAGCCGTAGGCGAGCCACTGCACGCCATGTCCGTACGTCACGTGCGCGCCTGGCTTCGGCGGATGCTGCGCGCGCACGTTCGCGGCGATCACGTCGTCCCACATGCCGAGCGCGATGAAGATGTGCGACGTCATGTGCTGCGCGTGCGAGGCGTCGGGCGCTATGCGGCTGTAGGCGCGCGCGGCGTCGAGTCCGAGCGATGCGTGCGCGGGATCGTCGACGGCGTGAATCATGTAGTGCGCCGCCCCCGGATGATTTGGATGCGCTGCGAAGACGCGCCGCGCGATCGCGTACGCCCGCAGATACGTCGGCACGTCGCGATCGCCCTGGTTGAGACCGAGGAGCGACAGCGCGTAGAAGAGCTGCGCGTCCACGTCAGCAGGATACGCGGCGCGCAGCGAGGCGAGGCTCGTGGAGAACAGCGTGTCGTGCCTTGCCTTGCTCACATCGGCATCGTACAGAGCCTCGGCCGTCGCCAGCCACGCGCGCTCGCGTTTCGTGCGCGCTTTCGCGAGTCGGGCGGCAGCGGTCGGCGCGAGACGACGGAGCACGGCGCGCGCGGCGGCGGTGTCCTGCTGATTCCACACCGGGTGCGTATAGCTCACGGCCTCGCCCCAATACGACATCACGTCGCCGGGGTCGAGCGTCTGCGCCTCGCGAAAGGCGGCGGCCGCCTGCGGGTAGTGGAAGTTGTGCATGAAGAGCATCCCGCGGATGAACGCGCGATGCGCGGCGGGATTCGCCGAGGTGACGAAGGTGATCGATCCGAGTCGCGGTTCCGGTCCGGGCAGCGCGGCGTCGTGATGCATGTCGTGATGCGCGCCGCCGGAGTCGGGCATCTCCTGCGCGCCGCCGGGTGTCGCGAATACGACCGTCGCAAAGCCGAGCACGACGTGAGTCGCCATCCAACCGCGCGTGCGGAGCTGGTTCATGGGAGCTTCACGGTACGTGACTGGACTCGATCGGGCGGGGCGTGTCGACGGTCTCGGCCTGCGACCGCCATGCTACTTACTTCTACCATAGTAGCCTCACTACGCTACGAAAGCAGATCCTTGAGCGCCACATCCAGATTCTCGTGCGCGAACACGAACCCCTCCTCATCCAGCCGCTTCGGCACGCATCGCTGCCCGTGCAGCGCGAGCGAAGGGTCGGTTCCGATAATGAACGAGCCGATCTCCACGGCGAACGCGGGCGCGGGCGGGCTCCACGGACGATGCACAGCGTGACGCAGCCGCTTCATGAACACCGCATTCGTCTCGGGGACGTGATTCGCGGTGTTGTACGGTCCCTTCATCGACGTCGCGCCCACCGCCCGATCGACGATCGAGACGAGATCATCGAGATGAATCCAGCTCATGTACTGGCGTCCGCTGCCGACGGATCCGCCGAGCCCGAGTCGTGCAAGTCGCGCGAGCATCTCGAGCGCGCCGCCGTCGCGGCCGAGCACGACGCCGAATCTCAGTGCGACTTTGCGCGTGGCCGGCGCGGTCATCGCGCGCAGCGCGCCTTCCCACTGCTCGCAGACGTCGGCCATGAAGTCTTTCCCGTGAGGCGCGCTTTCGTCGCACAGTGCGTCGCCCGCGTTGCCGTAGATGCCCACAGCGGATGATTGTATCCACACCGGCGGCGGAGATGCGCTCGCGCCAATCGCTTCACCGATTGCGCGCACGGAGGCGACGCGCGACTCGATGATCTCGCGACGATTCGCATCCGTGTGACGACAGTTGATGCTCTTGCCGGTGAGGTTTATGACCGCGACTGCACCATCGAGCTCCATTGCCCACGCGCCCACGCCGTGCGCATTCCACGAGACCTCGCGCATGCCATCATCGCGCGCCTTCGCATTTCGCGTCAGCACGACGACGTCGTGGCCTCGCTTGTGGAAGTGAGCGGACAGCGCCGATCCGATAAACCCACTCCCCCCTGCGATTACAATACGCGAAGGAAGTTCGGCCGAAGGTAAAGTCATGGGTTATGGACGCTCTGGCATGGTTAACGGGCATAGAACGAGCACATCTTCGGTCGGCATTCGGCTCCCATGGCACGCAGGAACGGGACCGGATCGCCCCCTCTTGGCACTGCCCGCTGGTACTGGTCGTTACCTGCCCTTGACGGCAGGTATACATTGTAATCGATTACTGAAATCGTTTACAGTACTCTCTGAGGGAGTTGGGTGAGCTTGGTGACGATCAAGGATGTCGCTCGGGAAGCAGGTGTGTCGGTCGCAACAGTGTCACGCGTCTGGAACGAGGCCGCCTTTGTGAGCCCCGAAACCAGGCAGCGCGTGGCTGAGGTTGCGTCCCGGCTCGGCTATTCACCGCACGGCGCCGCGCGGAGTCTCATCACGCGCACCACCTGTGCGCTTGGCGTGCTGCTCCCCGATCTCTACGGCGAGTTCTTCTCCGAGATCATCCGCGGCATCGATCACACGGCGCAGGCCGCTGGCTATCACATTCTCGTGTCGAGCTCGCACGACTCGAAGGATGAGATCGATGCGGCGCTTCGCTCGATGCGCGGTCGCGTGGACGGGATGATCATCATGTCGCCCGACCTCGAGACACAACGAACGCTACACGCGCTGCAGGGAAGTTTTCCCGTCGTCCTCCTCAACGGCGGCGTGGAAGCGAACGAGTTCGACTCGATCACGATCGAGAACCACGCGGGCGCGCGCGAGATGGTGCTCCATCTCGTGAAGCACGGGCACACGCGCATCGCGATGATCGCTGGCCCAGAGCGCAACTACGACGCGGCGGAACGGCGGCGTGGCTACGAGACGGCGATGACGGAGAGCAACATCGCGCACGACAATTCGCTGGTTGTGCTCGGCGACTTCAGCGAGCGCTCCGGCCACGCCGGCGCAACGCAGCTGCTCACACTCGAGCGGCGCCCGACCGCGATCTTCGCGGCGAACGACTCCATGGCGATTGGAGCCCTCAGCGCGCTGCATGAACACGGGCTGCGCGTGCCGGAAGACATCGCCGTCGCGGGCTTCGACGACATCCCGCTCGCCCGCTACATGAATCCCCCGCTCTCCACCGTCCACGTCGACATCAGCCTGCTCGGCGAGCGTGCCGCCACGCTGCTCTTGTCGTCGCTGCTGCAAGGCCAACGCCCCCGACAGCAGCAGCAGCTGTCGACTACCCTCGTCATCCGCAGCTCCTGCGGAGGCTTGTCCTGATGCACGCACGTCCCGTTCGCTCTTCGCACGTCCCGCCCGTCACCCAGCTTTATTCGGAGGAGTTACACACTATGTCGTTCAGGTTCGACGCTTCCTGTCGCAGGGAGAATCGCGTGATTCGTGCGCTCGTGATATTTGCGATCGCGCTCTTCACGCTTCTTCCGGCAGCGCGTGCAAACGCGCAAACGAATACCGGCGCCATCCGCGGCTACGTACGCGGCTCGGATGGCCTTCCGGTTCCAGAGGTAACGGTTACCGCAGTCGATAGCTCGACGAGTCTCACCCGTAATGCGCTGACGAATGCGGAAGGATTCTATTCGCTGAACGCGCTGCGACCGGCCAACTACAGCCTCACGGCAAAGCGCATCGGCTTCCAGCCGGCCGGCGCGAAAATCCTGGTCCAGGTCGGACAGGTTTTGAGCCACGACTTCACCGTCACCACCAGCGCACAGCAGCTCGCCGAGGTGACCGTGACGGGCCAGAACGCAGCGGTCGAAACGCGCTCGTCTGAAGCGGGGACGAACGTCACGCAGCAGCAGATCACCCAGCTGCCGACACCGAGCCGCAATATCCTCGATCTCGCGCTTCTCGCGCCGGGCGTGCAAGTCAGCCCGGATCGTGTCGACGGAACGAGCAAGACGTTCTCGGCCGGCGCGCTTCCCTCGGCACAGGTCAACCTGTTCGTCGATGGAGTGAGCCTCAAGAACGACATCACCGCCAGCGGTGTGGCGGGACAGGATGCAAGTCGCGGCAACCCGTTCCCTCGCAACGCAATCCAGGAATTCCGTGTCATCACCAACAACTACAAGGCGGAATACCAGAAGGCGTCGAGCGCTATCCTCACGGCCGTTACGAAGTCCGGCGGCAACACGTGGGAAGGCAGCGCGTTCGTCGACTACCAGAACAAGGATCTGACCACAATCGATACGTTCACGGCTGTAACAAAGGGCTCGGATCCGAACTTCAAGAAGCCGGATTATTCACGCTATCTGTTCGGTGGTAGCGCAGGCGGCCCGCTCATCAAGGACAAGCTGTTTTTCTTCGGGTCGTACGAAGGAAATTTCCAACAGCGCCTCGGATCCGTTCGACTCAGCGGAGACCCCGCAGTATACCCAGGCGCCATTGCCGGTTTCGATCAGACATCGCATCAGGCACCGTTCAAGGAAAATCTCGGTTTCATGAAGCTCACGTACAACATGAGCGACAAGCAGCTCCTCGAATTCAACGGAAGCCTCCGCAAGGAAAACGACACGCGCGATTTCGGTGGACAGTTTTCCGGAAACGACCAGACGTATTCAGTCGCTGACGATCAGCGGAGCAACGTGTACTATGGCACGCTTAAGCACACGTACTACGGCTCGAGCTGGACGAACGAAGCGATGGCTGGCTACACGTATTACCAGTACAATCAAAACCCGCTGAACTTCCAGGATGTCGGGCTTCAGTACGACGGCATCGGCCGCTTCGGCGGCGGGTCGTCTTTTCAGGATCTCACGCAGAAGACCTTCTCGCTTCGCGACGACTTCACGTACACGGGCTTCAGCTGGAAGGGCTCGCACGTCTTCAAGCTCGGCGTGACGGATGACATCGACCATTACAGCTTCGACAAGGAGTTGAATGGCAATCCTGTCTTCTCCTATCACAGCGACAACAACTTCCAGACGCCGTACCAGGCGAATTATGGCTTCGGCAATGGAGTCATTCCCCAGCACAACAACGCGTTTGGCGTCTACGCGCAGGATGACTGGAGCCCGACCTCGCGCCTGACGTTCAACCTCGGCATTCGCTGGGACGTCGAGACCGGCATGTTCAATCGCGACTTCGTAACGCCGCAGGCGATTCGCGATTCGCTCTCGATGCCGCAATACCAGAGCCAGTTCTACATCCCCGTCGATCCGAATCGCTATTTCACGGATGGCACGAACCGGAAGCTGTTCCTCGGTGCATTCCAGCCGCGCTTCGGGGTTTCGTACGCGCTCGACGAAGCTGCCAAGACCACGGTGTTCGCAAGCGCGGGCATTTTCTACGATCGTCTGAACAGCAACGCGACGCTCGACGAGTCATATCGCCGTCAGTTCCAGACCTACAACTTCCAGTTTTCGGACACGGCGGTCGCCGGCAAAATCGTCTGGAATCCGTCGTACATGAGTCGCGCCGGCCTCCAGGGACTGATCGCGAGCGGTCACGCACCACCGCAGGAAGTCTATCTCGTGCCGAACGACCTCAAGCCGCCGAAGTCCGATCAGTTCTCGGTTGGCGTACGCCACAGCTTCGGAACATTCGATGCAAGCGTGAGCTACAACGGCTCGCGCGGTTTCAACGGCTATAGCTACGAGTGGGCAAACGTCGCGTACGATCCCGCACGCAACGATTGCTGTATCTCGTTCAACGTCCCTGCGTACTCCAATATTCTCGTCGGCAACAACGACGTGAAGACCTGGTACAACGCGATGTATGCGAGTGTGAATCGCCCCTATCAGCGCAGTGAGATCAGCAAATGGGGATGGGGTGCCGGCGTTGCCTACACGCTGGCGAAGGCCGAGCAGAACGGGAACGATCTGTTCAGCTTCCCGGCGATCAATGTCGGAGCGAATGCGCGTCACCCGACGAACACCGATCAACGCCACAACATCGTCGCGAACTTCATCACCGACATTCCATATCTCTGGGGAATCCAGTTCAGCGGTCTGATGACGCTAGGCTCCGGATTGCCGTACACGCTTCAGCAGTTTGTTGCGGTGCCGACGGGTGGTCTGCAGGAATTCCTCGGCCAGGGCCGTACACCGTGGCAGAAGGACGTTGACCTCCGCCTACAGAAGAACTTCCTGCAGTTACACGGCAACGAGGTGGGCGTCACGCTGTCCATGTTCAATGTCTTCAACACGCAGAACCTGGCGTTCTATGATGGCGTCGTTGGCTTTGCGGGTTCGACGCCTGGCTCGAGCACGCCGAACATGCACTTCGGCAAGGCCGGCGGAGTCAGCACCGACGGTCGCCGCATTCAGCTCGGCGCGACGTACAGCTTTAAATAGGGATCGAGATCGACAGGGGGCGTCGGCGATGTTCGCCGGCGCCTTCTTCGTCCCCTTCGCGTTAACTTTTTTCGATGCTAACATCAGGTAGTTGGGCCGCT
>JBDTJH010000145.1:0-10660 GCA_039935955.1 Gemmatimonadaceae bacterium | reverse complement strand
AGTCGACGGAGATGTGGTACATCTGCGCCGTCGGCTGATTCATCCACGAGCTCCACGTCACGAGCTTTGCGTCGCCGCGAGCGCTGCGCGTGATGATCGCACCCTGATCACTCGCGACGATCATCGTATTCGGATCGTCGGGATTGATCCAGAGCTGATGGTAGTCATCGCCACCAGGCGATCCACGCAGCGCAACCCAATTCTTGCCGCCATCCATCGTTCGCGAGACGGCGACGTTGCTGACGTACACAGCGTCCGGGTCCTTCGGATCGACGGCCAGCTTGCAGAAATACCATCCACGTCCCCACAGCGACTGATCGGTCGAGATCCTCGTCCACGACGCGCCGCTATCGTCGGAGCGAAAGAGACCGCCCTGACGGGGCACGTCCTTGTCGATCGTCGTGCCCGCGGTGGGCGCGGTCACCGTGCCTCGCGGCGCGCCATCGGGAAGCAGGCAGTCAACCACGGCATAGATGCGCCGCGGATCGCTCGCCGCGACCGCGATGCCGGTGCGTCCGATTCCTTCCTTCGGCAGTCCCGTCGTGAGCGCAGTCCACGTCATACCGCCGTCGGTCGACTTGAAGATGCCACCGCCGGGCCCGTTGCTCGGCGAGTACGTGAACCAGGGCGGACGACGCGTGTTCCAGAGTCCCGCGTATACGATCTGCGAGTTCGATGGATCGATGACCACCTCGACGCCGCCGACATCCGGATTCTTGTACAGCACCTTCTTCCAGCTACTGCCGCCATCCGTCGACTTGAAGATCCCCCGCTCCTCGTTCGCCGCGTAGAGATGGCCGATCGCTGCGACGAAGAGCACGTCCGGATTGTGCGGGTCGATCGCGATCTTGCCGATGTGCTGGGTGTCCGCGAGCCCGATGTGCGTCCAGCTCTTTCCCGCGTCGATCGACTTGTACATCCCGTTGCCGAAGCCGGCCGAGTCGCGAAGCGTCGACTCGCCGCTACCGACATACACGACATCGGGCGCCGACGGCGCGACCGCGATCGCGCCAATCGATGCGACGGGTTGCGAATCGAAAACCGGCTCCCACACACGTCCTGCGTCAATCGACTTCCACACCCCTCCGTTCACGGCACCGAAATAGAATTCGTTTGGTCGTCCCGGCACGCCGGTCGCCGCGGCGACGCGCCCGCCGCGGAAAGGGCCGAGCATGCGCCACTGGAAACCGCTTGTGAGCGACGATGCCGGGATCGCGCCTGCGCGTTGAACGACCCCGAGCGCAGGCGCGAGCGACGCAATCGTAGGCGCAACGAGACGGCCGAAGGGTGATCCCAGCACGGAGAACATCCAGCCGAGCTGACCGCTACGCAGGAGAAAGTCGCGTCGCGAGAGGCCGTCGTCCTCGGGCATCCGATCCATGTCTTCGGTTGTCACAGCCGTTCTCCCTGCGCGTGTCGAGACGAGAAATGGGCGAGGCGTTCCGCGTGACGCGGATGCCAAGTCAACTTACCGTTCATGCACGCTTCAGTGCACAAAAAAATGTCCGGCAGTTCGCCGGACATTTTCGCATAACTTGCGCAATATTCGCGACGCGCGATCGAGGCTCAATGTCTCACCTGAGAACGGCGGCTTTTCGAAAAAAGCCTCGTGATGATGGGGACAGATATCAGAGTTATGATACGCAGCGCGGGGTTAACCATGTCGCAACGTCGCGGCACGCAGGATCGAACGTACTTGTAATGTGCCGTTAAGGTACCGCGCGCATCGTATGGTGGCTCGTACACCTGGAAGGTTTAACGATGCGGCTGCTATTGGCGGAGGACGACGCTCAGCTCGGAAGGACGTTGACCAAGGGACTTCGGCAGGAAGCGTATGCGGTGGACGTCGTCGCGGATGGCGAGAACGCCGTGTACCACGCAATGGTCAACGAGTACGACATCATCATCCTCGACGTGATGATGCCTCGGCGCGATGGCTTTTCCGTGTGCCGCGAGCTGCGTCGGAACGGAACCAAGACGCCGGTGCTCATGCTCACCGCGCGCGACACGATTGCCGACAAGATCACCGGACTCGACGCGGGCGGTGACGACTATTTGACGAAGCCGTTCGAATTCGCCGAGTTGCTGGCGCGACTCCGTGCACTACTTCGCCGTCGGAGCACCGATCTGATCGCAGTCGAGGTCCGGATCGGCAGCCTGCGCATGAACATGGCGAGCCACACGGTCGATCGAGCGGGGCGCACGGTCGTGCTGACTACGAAGGAGTTCGCGCTGCTCGCGTTCCTGGTTCGGCACGAGGGACACGTCGTCAGTCGGGCAGAGATCTGTGCGCACGTCTGGGATGACAATCACGATCCGTATTCGAACGCCATCGAGGTGTACATCAATCGCTTGCGGCGAAAGGTCGATTCGGTGTCGGACACTCCGCTTATTCATACTCGACGTGGCGCGGGCTACATGCTGGCCGAGCTGAAGCGAAACGAAACGGCGTGATCCAGTCCGTACGCGTTCGTCTGGCACTCTGGCACACGGCGATCGTGGCCGTCCTGCTGCTGGCCCTCTCGATCGCTGCGTACACCTTCATTGCGGGGATGTCCGGGCGGCGGTTCGACCAGTATCTCGAGGAAACGGCGGCGGCGTTCAGGATCGAATACGTCGCGCAGCGATACCAGACGCCGACGGACTTCGCGGCGGCAGCCGAAGCCCTCGCGGAATTCGAGTTTCGCGATCTCGACATCGGCGTGATCGACCTGAGCGGACAGGTCGTGGCGATGACGACGGCTCCGGGTGAATCACAGACGACGGGCGACGAAGTGCTTCAACCGTTCGATCCCGCGCCGCTGGGCCGGATGATTGGGGGCCGGCATCTCACCGGTGCGGAATTCGTGACTCTGCCAGACCGACGAGGCGGCGTGCGCGTGTGCATGATCCCCGTCGAGGTGGATGAGCGATCCTATGTCATCGTGGTTGCGCGACCGCTGGTGAAGGAGCGCGCGATGCTCGAGTCGGTGCGCTCGGTGCTGCTCTTCGTACTTCCCACGGCGCTTCTGCTCGTCGCGGTCGGTGGATATCTACTTACGCGGCGCAGTCTCAGTCCCGTGATTGCGATGACGGAGCATGCGTCGCATATGGGTACGAGCACGCTGCACGAGCGCCTGCCCGTGCCCAATGCGTACGACGAGTACGGCCAGCTGGCGACGGTGATCAACGTGTTGTTGTCGCGAATCGAGAGCGCATTCGATCATCAGCGGCGCTTCATGGCGGACGCATCGCACGAGCTTCGCACGCCAATCGCCATCGTGCGGGGCGAGGCCGACATTGCGCTGGCGATGACCGATCGCCCTCCGGAGGAATATCGGGAGGCCTTGTCCGTGGTACGCGCAGAGGCCCGGCGGCTTTCGCGCATCGTGCACGATCTCTTCCTGCTGGCGCGCGCCGATGCCGGACAGCAACCGCTTCAGCTCCGGGAGTTCTATCTCGACGAGGTAGTCTCGGACTGCGCTCGTCTCATGCGCTCGCTTGCGAGCCGTCGGGGGATCTCGCTCACGTCCGATGTCTCGAAGGAGGCGGCGGTTCGCGGCGACGAGGATCTGGTCAGGCGCCTCATCCTGAATCTGCTCGATAACGCGCTCAAGTACGGCAACGAAGGAGGGTGCGTCGAAATCGCTCTACGCAGCGAGGCGGGATCCCATAGAGTGATCGTGCGCGATAGTGGGCCAGGCATTCCGGGTGAGATCGCGTCCCATATCTTCGATCGCTTTTATCGGGGCGACCGTTCGCGCGAGCGCGACGCTGACTCTGCCGTGCACAGCGCCGAAGACGGCGATGGCGTCGGCGCAGGGCTCGGACTCGCGATCGCACGCTGGGCCGCCGAAGCGCACGGCGGCTCGCTCGTCCTGGCGAGTTCGTCACCGAGCGGGAGCGAGTTCGTGTTTACGCTTCCCGAGGACGGGAAAAGCTGACGCTCACAACGGGCCGGATAGCACCGGCTCCGACCTACTTCACGTTGTTTCCGCTACGCTTGCGCCAGCTCATGATCATGAGGCCGACGAACACCACGGCGGCAGGAGCGGCGAGAATGATCATCGACCTGAGCATCGGCCCCACCATGTTCGCCATCGGCTGCATGGTCATCGCTACGGTGCCGGAAAGCGAAGAGCGCTCATCCGGGCGGCGTCTGCCCAGAACTGGTTCATCATTAGAAACGCGAGCAACAGCCCGGGGATGAGCGTCCAGAAGAGCAGCGGCACCTCATACTTGAGATGCATGAAATAACGCAGAGCCACGGCCGCCTCGAGAAAAGCGAGGACGAGCAATGCGACGAGCAGCGTGCGGGAATTCACGCCCGCATAGACCAGCCCGGCCTCGATCGCGACGATGAGGAGCATGCCCACCCACACGGCGAGATACACTTTCATACCCGGCTCGGCGATCTTGTCCGATGTCGTCATTGAAGTCTCATGTTATCGGTGGACGTTCAGCAGATACATGAGCGGAAACACGAACATCCAGACGAGATCGACGAAGTGCCAATAGAGCCCGGTCGTTTCGACGTGCCCCGCGGTCAATCGCTGCGTGTGAAACCCTATGGCGATCACGATGATCGCGATCACTCCGCTGATGACGTGCAGCAAGTGGAGTCCGGTAATCGAAAAGAACATCGCACCGACGAGGACGGAGCCTCCCATCGGATTCGCCTTTAGACTCCACCCTTCATGGATCATCGCCGACCATTCGCGCAGATGTAGCGTCGCGAAGAGCAGACCGAGGAGGACCGTCGCGCCGAGCCACTTCATCGTCGCGTCGCGCCGGCCCTCGCGCGCCGCGGCGACTCCGCCGAGCATCGTCAGGCTGCTCGTCAGCAGGATCACCGTCATGGCGAGCCCGTTGATGATGTTCGGCGAGAACGTGAACGGACTGGTCCAGTTCGGGCTTCCGAATCGCAAATATCCATAGCCGAAGAGCAAGCCGCCGAATGTCGCGGCATCGGCGACGATGAACAGCCACATCGTCAGCTTCTTGCTCGAGATGAGAAATGGCGATGGCTCCATCACCGCGCTCGGCGATGCGTGCGCCGACACTGCCGAATCGCTCACGATGCCTCCGGTAATCGTCGTCATACCCAGAGCGCGAGAATGACGAGGAGATAGAGCCAAAGCACCGCCATGAAGTGCCAGTACACTGCGACGGCGGACAGCAGCTCGACGGGACGTGGTCCATCATCGACGCGCAGGCGGTGCTGCATGTAGAGCAGCGCGCCAATTCCTCCGAGCAGGTGCAGCGCATGCAGCGCAGTGAGCACATAGAAGAACGCGCTGCTCGGACTGGTCGCGAGGTAGAGCCCCTCAGACGAGAGACGCCGCCAGGAAAGGTATTGTCCGACGAGAAAGACGAAGCTGAGCGCGACGGTCACACGATACCATGCGAGCCACGCGTGCGACGCCGCTTCGCGGCCGAGCCGGTCGAATGGGCCGCCGATGCGCTGCCGGGCGAGCTCCAGCGTCACACTGCTCGCCATGAGCACCAGCGCATTCCAGTAGAGGATTGGCGGGAGCTTGAAGTGATGCCATTCGGGGAGTGAGCCCTGGCGAACCACCATGGCGCTGGTGTAGGCGGCGAACGACATGACGATCGCGCCGATGCCCACCCACACGCCCGTGCGCACCGCGGAAGGAGGAGTGATGCTCTGCTGCATGGCTATGACTCCTCCAGGCCGGCGATTGGTGGATCCGTTTGCATGACGTAGTCGCCGCGCGGGCCGGACACGCCGTACAGGTTAGGCCCATGATGAACGACGGGATGGTTGCCGCCGAAGTTGTCGAACGGTGGCGGCGACGGGGTGCTCCACTCGAGCGACGTCGCTTCCCACGGATTGTCCGGCGCGGCGGGACCACGCAGCCTGCTCCAGAGCAAATTGACGAGGAAGAGCAGCTGCGCCGCGCCGAGGAAGAGCGCGGCGAAGGTGATGAATCGGTGCAGCGCGAGCGAGCCGTGCATGTAATCGCTCGGGAACGACGAGTAGCGCCGCACATTCCCTTCGAGACCGAGCCAGTGCATCGGCATGAAGGTGGCGTACACACCGATAAAGGTGAGCGCGAAGTGCCACTTGCCGAGCGTTTCGTTCATCATGCGGCCGAACATCTTGGGGAACCAGTAATACGTACCGGCGAAGATGCCGAACATCGCCGCGACACCCATGACGAAATGGAAGTGGCCGACGACGAAGTAGGTACCGTGCAGGTACGTATCGATCGAGGGCTGCGAGAGGAAGAAGCCGCTCAGGCCGCCGGTGACGAACACCGAGACGAATCCCAGGCAGAAGAGCGAGGCAGTGTTCGTACGCAGCTTCGACCCGTAGATCGTTCCGAGCCAAAGGAGGGTGATGATGGCCGCGGGGATCGTGATGATGAGCGTCGGTACGGAGAACAGCGTCGCGGACATCGGGCTCATGCCGCTCAGGAACATGTGATGCCCCCACACCATGTAGCTCAGCCCCGCTATGGCGAGCTGGCACCCGATGAGAACCTTCGGGCCGAGTTGCGGCTTGCGACACATCGCCGGAAGAATCGTCGAGATGATTCCGAATCCGGGGACGATCGCGATATAGACCTCCGGATGTCCGAAGAACCAGAAGAGGTGCTGCCAGAGGAGCGGAGAGCCACCGGAGTGCGGCTGTACGGCGTCGCTGACGACGAGTCCGGCAGGGATGAAAAAGCTCGTTCCTGCCACACGGTCGAGCAGCAGCAGCACGCACGCCGGCAGCAATACGGAGAACGCGATGAGCCCGATCATCGACGTGATGAACCATGCCCACGTCGAGTAGGGAAGGCGCATGAGCGTCATTCCCTTTGCACGAAGATCCAGCGTCGTCGCGATGAAGTTCAGCGATCCGAGCAGCTGGCCGATGCAGAACAGTCCGATCGAGACGACCCAGAGCGACTGTCCGAGCCCTTCGCCCGGACCCGCCTCTTTTCCCACCGCGCTGAGCGGCGCGTAGGCCGTCCACCCGGAGAGCGGCGGCCCGTCGGGAATGAAGAACGCGGTGACGAGCACGATGAACGCGACGAACGTCACCCAGAACGACATCATGTTGAATCGCGGGAACGCCATGTCCTCCGCGCCGACTTGAAGCGGCAGTACGAAATTCCCGAAGCCGGCGAACGGCGCGGTCGTGAGCACGAAGAACACCATGATCGTGCCGTGCATCGTCATCAGCTGGAGGTAGAACTCCGGAGTAATGACGCCCCCTGCCGCGAACGTCGGCGCGAACAGACCGATCAGCGGCACCGGCCTGTCGGGAAACGCGAGATGGTACCGCATGATCCACGACAGCACCATCCCGGTGCACACCGCGACGAGCCCAAGACCGAGGTACTGTTTGCCGATGACCTTGTGGTCGAGGCTGAACACGTACTTCCGAATGAATCCCGTCGGCGGCGAGTGTTGATGCGGAGCGCTCTGCGGGTGTTCGATGGCTGTCGCCGACACGATATCCATGGGCAGGGGTTTCACGATCTCAACGTACGACTTGCCTGCGTACCTCTGTGGCCCGCTACTGTCCCGCCTGGTCCTGCAGCCACTTCGCGTAGTCGGCCTTCGACAATACCTCGAAGTAGGCGCGCATGTTATAGTGACCGAGGCCGCACAGCTGCGTGCAGACGATCTCCGTCTTCCTGATCCCCGTCGCCGTGAACTGCACCGGAATGACGAGCCCGGGCACGAAGTCCTGTTGCAATCGCAGCTGTGGAATGAAGAGGGAGTGTCCCACGTCCTTCGAGTGCATCGTCAGCAGCACGGGTTGGTCGACGGGGACGACGAGGCTTGCCGATACGATGTCGTCGCGCGCGGCCGTGTCATTCTTCGGATCGAGGCCGAAGAAGTTGCTGTTCCCCTCGTCGATGAGCTCAGGGTGCGGAACGCCGAACTTTCCGTCAGGTCCCGCGTATCGGAAGTAGAACGCGAACTGTCCCGCCTGCACATCGATGTGCAGGGCGTTCGCCGGGATCGGCGCGAGAAAGATGTTCGCCCAGACTTTGGTGCCGATGAACAACAACGTCAGCACTTCGAGCCCGACGATCACTGTCGCCAGCACGACCATCGGAATCGGGCCGCCGGGAAAGATCCGGATCGCGCTTGTCCTGCCGGCGGACTGCCACACGAACATCGCGAGCGCGAGCTGCGCGGCGACGAACAGTGTGCCGGTAAAGATCATCGTCTCGGTAATCTGACTATCGATGCGCAGCCCGAGCGCCGAGATGTCGGGTGGCAGCCACCAGATGTGCGAGACGAACACTGCGGCCGATGCGACCGCGATGATCGCCACGGCGGCCGCAAACATTTTACCCACGATGCAATCGACTCCGAATGGTTGATTCGTTGAGCGGGATGATACGTGAGCAGTAGGCGCGCGGCCGTTCTAGTACTCGGTCGCCTTGAGCACGAAGTCGAGCTTGGCTGTCTCATTACCGGTGATCGTCACTTCCTGACTCTGCGTGCCGAAGCGCTCCTGCCACGCGGTCACCGTGTATTTCCCCGGCGGCAGCCCTGAGAGGCTGTACGAGCCGTCCGCGGGAGTCACGGCCGAATGCGACGTGTTGAGTACCGCGAAGTAGCCGTGCATCCACGGATGCACGTTGCACTTCACCGGGATGAACTCCGGCTTGCTGTACACCACCTCGATCGGCGGCGCGCCCGGCGGCTGCGACTTGTTCCACTCCGGATTCAGCTTCGACATCGGGTGGATGTTGTGCGAGGTCTGGTCGTCGTTCTTCACCTCGAGCTTCTGTCCCGCTTCGAGCGCCAGCACGTGCGGGAGGTACTGGCATCCCTTCTGCTCGAACGTGGCGGCCGTGCCCGGAGGCGTGCTCGGCGCGGCGCCGGCGGAGATGTACACGACCACATCGCCCAGGGTGTTGCCCGCGCCCGTGACGACGCTCTCGTTCATCACCGGTGTGGCGTGCTGCTTCGCACACGAGGGCTCCTTAGCCATGTCGATCGGCTTCATTCGCGGGGCCGTTCCAGTGAACGTGACCTTCCCGGCAACCGTCCCGCCCGCGACACGATTGACCGCCGGCTTGTGCGTGGCCGGTTTCAGCGCCATGGTCGCGAGCGCGCATGCGACGACGCCGGCAACGATTTTCATCTGCATCGAATACACCTTCAGGGAGAAAGAAACGAACCGTTCAGCGGCCGCCACTCTCGGGGCCGATTGGCTTGAGCTCATTCGCGTGCGTCGCGAGCCACGTCTTCCATAGCTCGGACTCGGGCGTGCGCAGCGGCTGCAGCGTGCGGAGATAGTGGACGAGATCCCATCCCTGCGTGCCCTTGATGTTGTCGGCGAACGAGGCCATGGGAGTACCGTCCAGCCCCGTCATGAAGATCCGATAGAGATCTGCGTTCGTCGTGCCGCACTTGAAGCGCGTTCCGGTGGTGAAGTCGTACGGATGAATCGGCTGATCCTTGCTGTCCGTCAATCCGGACGCGGACGGCCCATCCGCGCGTCCTTCCGTTCCGTGACACTTCCAGCATTCGAACTTCTGGAACATCGCGCGTCCGGCCAGGATGCTTTCCGTCGTCACCGGCGTTTCAGGCGGGATCTCGATGGGCGTGCCTTGCTTCTCGGTGGTCCATCGCGGCGAAAATGTCTTGATGTACGCGAGCAGGTCGGCCTGCGTCTGATCCGGCAGCGGCCGCCACTGCGGCATGTTCGAATTCACGATGCCGCGACGGATCGTGTTGATCACATCCTGATCCGTCGGCAGCGTCCCACTCGGCGTCGAGCGGCACTTGAAGGTGGCTTGCGTGAAGTCGCGTGGCTTCGGGTCGATCCATTGCGTGTTTTCGCCGAGGCCGTCGCCGCGGTCGCCGTGACAGCCAGCGCAGAAGCGCTTGTATTCCACTTTGCCTTCCGACGCGCGTCCGACACTCTTGTTCGGCTTCACGTCGGCTCCGCGCCCTTCCGGCGGCAACCCATGAATGGTTTGGGCATGAAGGCTGCCGACCAGGATCATGGACGCGGCACCGAAAGCTGCGAATGATATTATTTGGCGGGCAACCCGATTCATTGCGGCTCTCCTGGTAGGATCAGAAATCAAAGTCGAGCCCGAAGAACAGACTGCTGGTCCAGACGTTGATGGTGGGGCCTTCCGAGTCCAGCTGACCCGGGCTGACGGTTTTTACCATCGAGTACTCGCCATGCAACGCGAGCCCTGCCCGACTGAACATGAAGGGATACCATCGCGTGCCGAACGAATAGGCATCGACGTTCCCGAGCGTATGCGGCGTGTCGGCGAACGACTGCTGTTGCATTCGTATCGCCTCGACGCGCTGCGTGAGCACGAGCTGCTGATTGATGTAGTAGTGCGTCTCCAGGAAACCGCCGTTCCACGAGGCGTCTCTGGCGCCCTCGGGGAGCGGCGTATTCTCGGCTGCGGAGGCCAGATACGCGTTGTCGTTGCCGTGCAGATAGAAGGGGAGGAACTCGAGCTTGTGGAGGAAGAAGTCGCCCGAGACGCCCGCCCGATAGAACATCTTGCGGTTGGTACCGCTGCCTGGAATTTCCACGCCGCCGGACGTCTGATAGCTGGTCGGACGCTGGCCGACATACGCATATGCGCCGAGTCGCTCGACACCCATTTTGCCGCCGTCGAACGCCTGGCTGAAGTTGAAGTTTGCGTCGTAGCTGCTGAAGTGCTCGGAG
>JBDTJH010000144.1:0-4895 GCA_039935955.1 Gemmatimonadaceae bacterium | reverse complement strand
CCCAAAGGCGTTAAGGAAGCGAATCGGATCGGTCACTCGGTCTCCTTCGAGGCAGGGCGGCCGAACGCACGTCGCCGTCTTTCGACCTCTGCGCGCGCTCCAGCACGGTCTTCACACTCGGCGCTTCATTCCATCCATGCGCGAGGCCCGCGAGCGCTGCGAGCATCTCCGTCGACTTGGGCAGCAGCTTCATGCGACGCAGGATCTTCGTGCGCTTGACCGCGTAGCTGAGCAGCCAGTCGAGCGTCTCCGGATCGCGCGAGGCACCGATCACGCGGATCCCCAGCGCGCGCATCTCCGGCTGCACCGACCGTCGCTCGACGTTGCGCATGATCAGCGGCAGCGCCGCCTTCGGGCAGTCGTCGAGCGCCGCGGCCATCGCCGTCTTCACGATGCCATCGTCGCGATCGCTCAAGGCCGCGATGATCGTCGTCTGCCGGTGCTGCGGCATGCGCAGCATCAGCTTGAGCGCCTCGCGGCGCACGCGCTCGTCCGAGTGCGTGAGGAAGATCTGCGGCGAGAATCCGTCGGGCACCTTCGGCAGCAGCACGAGCAGCGTGAGCAGGTTCCGCTGCACGTACCAGGGGATCTCCTCGTTCATGAGCCGCTTCACGATCATCGGCCCCGCGTCGTTGCCGAAGCGCGCGAGCAGATCGAGCAGCTTGCGACGCATCGTGCGCGTCTCGCTCGTCTCGAGCCCATCGAGCAGTAGCTCGACGACGTCGAGCCCCATGCGCGACGTGATGCGCTCGAGCAGCGCGGGATCGATCTGCTCCTCGCGCAGGAGATGTCGCAGATTGTCCGGCGTCGCCACCAGCGGCCACAGCTCCTCGGCCGTCTTGTTGTTCGCCGGTGCGCGATCGAGCAGGTCGAGGAGCATCGCGATACCGCCGTGCGAGATCAGCTGGTTCACCGCGAGCCACACGGGACCGCCCAGCGTGTCCGTCTCGAGCGCGGTGGCGACGAGGCGCTTCGGCTCGCACGGATGCTGGCGCTGCAGCATGAGCGTGAACACGCGCCGCTGTGCCATGCGGTCGAGCGCTTCCTGGTAGCCCTCGGGATTCAGCCGGCGCGTGTCCCAGTTGTCGACAAGCTGCTCCACCTGGTCGCGCATCGCCGTCGACGCACCGGCGCGCATCAGCGAGCCTCCCTTCTCGGCTTGCAGCGCGAGCTTGCCGAGCAGTCGGAGCAGCGAGGACGAGATCGTCTGGTTCGATGCCTTCGCAGCGGCTTGCACGAGCGCGAGCACGGCGTCCGCCGCGAGATGCTGCGACGTATCCATCACGAACCGCTTCCGCTTTTCGGCGTCCCCACCCATTTCCATGAGGCGGTCGAGCGCAGCGGGCTGCAGCGACTTGATCAGCTCCGTGAGCTGGCTCGTGACCTTGATCGACTCTTCGCTCTGTGGTCCCTTGAGCGACTCGGTGAGCTGCATGAGGAAGCCGACGACCGACTGATCGTAGGCCGGGTCGCGTTTCTCGTTGAGCGCGCTCGCGAGGACGAAGGGGCTGAGGAGCTCTTCGTCTTCGGGGTCGGCGCCGAGCATCAGCGTCGCGCGCGCGAGGGCGATCCAGATCAGCTTCGCACCGGCGCGCTTGTTCTCGTCGTCGGTGAGGCCGCTGTCGTCGCCCATGAGCTCGAGCTTGTCGTACGTGAGGGTGGTGACGTTGATGTGCGGCCAGCGCATCGTCTGCGCGGCGATCGCGATCTGTGGCTTTTCGTTCTCTTCGATGGACGACGCGTAGAGAAAGTCCGCGAGCTCATCGCGCAGGACGCCGGGAAGAATGCGGATCGAGCCGATACGCTGGCGATGGAGCCGCTGCGCGAGCTCCTTCATCAGCGAATTGTTCGGATCGGTCGCGACGTTGTCGATGATCACCTGATTGCGCGCGAACGCAAACGTCACCGGCTCCTCGGCGTTGAGGATGCCGTCGAGACGTCGCACGCACTTGTCGACCGCGGTGGCGAGCTGCGGATGCCCCTGCGGATAGATGGCGTGCTTCTGGACGGCGACGGCGAACTCCATCAGAAATTCCGCGAGCTTCTTGGGAATCGCGGTTTGATTCGAGTTCGACGGCGGTGCGGCGGAGGGGTAGGTCACGAGTGCGAAATCACGTGGGCGAAAGAGGACATGCCAGTGACAGATGCCTGGGGAAAACGCAACGGCTATGGAATGCCGGTATCACCGTTGCGACGCCCGGGTCGGCGATGAAAATGGAGTCGCGACGGACGAAGTCTATATGTAGCAGAGTTCGCTAAAAACAACTAATGGATTAATCTGCGCTCAATTTTAGCGACACCATAGCGTTGATAATGCGTCATTATAGCGACAAAATGCGCGCTTGTAATCACATGTTCGCTCACTCTGCAAGATCGAGCCGGAATTCGGCCGTCACGTGACGGGCACTTGGCGTCACGCGCCGCGCACTAACGCGCTGCCTGATATCAGCTTGGCACACCCTCTGCCTTCTCTGTACCCATCCCTTCAACCGGCGGCATGATGACAGACGATCCGAAGCAACAGCCAGCGAGCAACACCTCCACGGGCGGCGGTGCAGAAGCCGCAGAGGGAATGAAGGCGGTGTCGGGCCAGCGTGGCGGAGAGCCGACGCGCAGCGACAAAGGCGCCGTCAGCCGGCCCGCCAAACCTTCGTCCGACAAGATGAGCCACCCGGGATCCGAGCCGCTGGAAGACCGCACCTCCGAACACGAGAGCGGTTACGGCGGCAAGGGCGGCAAGCCGCGCGTCAGCTCCGACGAGCGCGAGAGCACCACGGAGGACGGCTCGTTGCGCTCCGAGTCGAACAAGCGTTAAGTCAGGGAGTAGTTATTGCACGCGGCGCCCGCGAGGCTCTCCACGAGAGCATCGTGCACGCCTCTCCCATGCTCACCAACCGACGGATTCGATGATGCCTCGCATCGCGAGAGCGCTCACTGGCGCCCTTTGCTTTTCGCTCGCCGCCACTGCCGCGCATGCCCAGGAAGCCGCTCCGCTGCACAAGGGCGATCTCGTTCGATTTCTCACCGGCTCGACGTATAGCAAGCCCGAGATCGCCGCGATCATTCGGCGCGCCTGTCTCGCCTTCGCCCCTACCTCGCGCGATAACGAGAATCTGAAAGAGCTCGGCGCGACGCCCGCTGTGCTCGACGCAATGAAGAAATGCTCCGAGAACGGCAACAGGGTGGCGCGCGCCGAGATCGCGACGCCCGCACCGATTCGCCCAATGGAAGTCGACCTGCCGTATCGCGGCTTCAGCGCGACCGCCGGCACCGTCGCGCTCTTTACCGTCACGATCCACCGCGGGCCGACGCCTCTCTCCGGCGTGCGACTGCTGCTGCACGGCTCGCGCGACATCCCCGGCGGCGCGCAAGCGGAGCTCAACGCGAACACCGATCGCGACGGACACGCGACCTTCTCGATTCCCGCCGGCTCGACCGCGGGCAACTACAATCTCAAGATCGCCGACGCCGACGGCGTGGAGATGATCGGCGTCACCGACTTCGTGCTCACGACGCTCGCCTCTGCGCCGTCGCTCGTGAAGGTCACGCCGCAGACGCTCGACATCGGTGCGGGCGCACGCGGCACGCGCGATGTCTCCGTCACCGTGTCGGATCCGTTCGGCAATCCCGCACCGCACCTGTCGGTCACGCTGCGCCCGTATCCGCTGCGCGGCAGCGCGACCGCGCCGACGCAGCTCACCGACAATGCCGGCGTCGCCCACTTCGCGGTGCAGGCCGCACCGCTCCAGGACGGCGACAGCCTCGTCGTCAGCATCGGCGACCGCCCGTACGCCACACTGCACGTCACCGCGGCCGCGGAGATCACGACGCTGCTACTCGAGGCCGAGCGTCAGCTGAGCGAAGGGAGCGTGACGGCGGAGGGCGCGTACGACAGCGTGCTGTCCGTCGATCCGAACAACACGCGTGCGCTGATCGGGCGCGGCTACATCCGCTCGTCGCAGGGAAAGAACGAGCCCGCGGCGCAGGACTTCGGCGCCGCGCTCAAGGACGGCGACGATCGAGCGGGCGCTCTCGCCGGACTCGGCTATCTCGCCCTGCGCCGCAGCGATCTCGCGACGGCTTCGTCGCGCTTCGGCGAAGCGGTGAAGATCGACGCGAGCGACGCGGGCGCGGCGACGGGGCTCGCGTACGCGGAGCTCTGGCGCATCGATCCGCGCCAGTCGCCGCATCGCGCCGCGGCGCTCGCGAGCCCGCGTCCCACCGCGTATCCCGCGGACGCCGCGAACGATCTGCGTGCCGGCATCGACTTCTTCGCGGCGCGCAACCTGAAGAGCGCCGAGCGTTCGCTGTCGAATGCGGCGGCGTTCGCACCGACGTGGCCCGACGTGTACTACACGCGCGCGCTCGTCTATCAGGCGGAGGGAAAGACGTCGCTCGCGGTGGGCGACTTCCAGAGATATCTGTCGCTGCGCCCGAGCGCGGTGGATCGCGGTGCGGTCGCGTCACGCATCGGCGCGCTCGATCGGAGCCCGGGCAAGGCGTTCGCGATCGGGATCTTCCCGGGCGGCGGGCAGTTCTACACGCACCAACCCGTGCTCGGCATCGTGGTGCTGGGCGGCGTGGCGGCGAGCGCGGTGTGGGCACTCAAGTCGACGCCGATACTCTTCACGGATCCGTTCGGCCATCAATATCAGAACGGATCGGAGCGGAAGAATCTGGCGGCCGGAGCTGCGGTCGGCGGCGGAATCTGGCTTCTCGGCGCGATCGAAGCGGCGCTCCATGCATCGAGCGCGAGTGGCGATCCGTATCCTCCCGCCACACTGGGCGCATCGAGCGCGCGGAGGACGGCAGAGGGACCGCATCTCGTGCCGACGGTGGGTTTCGATCAAAACGGACCGCGACTCGGCGCCTCGCTCAGCTTCGCGATTCGCTGA
>JBDTJH010000143.1:0-30003 GCA_039935955.1 Gemmatimonadaceae bacterium | reverse complement strand
CTTTTTCTACTCGTCGAGCGACGACCCGTTTTCGATTCTCGAGCCCTACAACGAGTGGTATAATCAGGCCGTTCCGGAGGGGTACTACCTCTTCGCGCAGGCCATGTCGACGCCGCCGAGTGGCACCGTCGACCTGACCGAAGGGCTGCATCACAACCACGTCAAGCTCGTCAATCTATCCTCCTACAACTATCTCGGCCTGTCCTACCGCCGTGAAGTGATCGAGGCGGGGAAAGCGGCCATCGAGCAGTACGGGCTGGGCGCGGCCGGCTCACCGATTCTGAGCGGCACGATGGATGTGCACTGCGAGCTCGAAGCAGCGCTCGCGAAGTTCAAGAAAAAGGAAGCCGTGATGGTGTTCCCCACCGGCTACAGCACGAACGTCGGGATGATCTCGGCGCTCATGCGTCCGGGCGACTGGGTCATCGCCGACCAGAACGCGCATGCGAGCATCGTCGACGGAGCAATTCTGTCGAAGGCGAACGTGCGCTTCTTTCGCCACAACAATCCGGCGGATCTCGAGAAGAAGCTCAAGCAGACGACGGGGAAGAAGCTCGTCGCCATCGAAGGCGTCTACTCGATGGACGGCGACGTTTGTCCGCTTCCCGAGCTCGTCGCCGTGGCGAAGAAGTACGGCGCGCGCGTTCTGCTCGACGAGGCGCATTCGGCCTTCGTCTACGGCGCGAACGGGCGCGGCGTCGCCGAGCAGTTCGGACTCGAGGATGAAGTCGACGTCCACATCGGCACCTTCTCCAAGGCGCTCGGCGGGCAGGGCGGCTACGTCGGCGGCTCGCAGAATTTGTACAACTATTTGAAGGGGTTCGCGCGCTCGCGCGTCTTCTCCTGCGCGCTCTCGCCGGTGGTTGCGGCTGGAGTGCTCAAGTCGCTCGAGCTCGCGACGAACGAGCCGGAGCTGCGCACCAAGCTGTGGTCGAATGTGGCGCACATGCGCGCACGCCTCGAGGAAGAGGGCGTCGACGTTGGCGACTCCACGTCGCAGATCATTCCGATCATGGTCCGCAACGACCGCCGCATCTTCGAGCTCGGCCACAAGCTGCTCACGGCGGGAATCTATCTGCAGCCGATCATCTATCCCGCGGTTGCCAAGCATCGTTCGCGTTTTCGGGTTTCAGTCTCATCTTCGCACACCATCGAACAGCTCGACGAGGGCGTGACTATCATCGCCCGCGTACTTCGTGATGAGGGAATACTTGTATGAGCAAAACTGACGGCATGGTGCAGTACCATTTTCGTGATGCGATCGGCGGATTCTTCGAGTTCCCCACGGAGAACGCGCGCGCGATTCTGCCGCCCGAGCTGCAGCCGATCGAGCCGCATCACGGCTCGAGCGTCCTCTCGGTGATGGCGTTCGACTTCCACGACAGTCCGGTGGGCGACTACGGCGAGCTGATTCTCTCGATCCTCGTGTCGCCGCGCGTCGAGCAGGGGGTCCCGATGCCGCGCTCGGCGTTCTACCCGTTCCGCCTCGCGACCACGACGCGCGAGTCTCGCGAGCACGCGATCGAGCGCTGGCATTTGCCGCACTACATGCAGGACATCTCGCTCACGTGGGAGCGCGGCGACGGCCACATCACGATCCACGCGACCGACCGCGGCGAGCCGATCGTCGACATGCGTGTGACGGAGCACGAGTGGTCGAACGTCGATCATCGCTATCAGGCGTTCATGAACGACGAGGAGGGCGCCTACACCTCCACGATCATGATGAACGGCCAGTTCTCCGAGAACGAAGAGGAGCGCGGTGGCATCACGATCCACTCGCAGGCGATGACGGGATTGGTCGAGGACTGGGACGTGGACTTCACGCCGTTCCGCGAGATGTGGATGAAGAACGGGCTGCAGACCTTCCATCCGCTGCAGACGCTGGCCTCCTACGCGCGTCGATGACCGACCGCGTTACGGTGATCGTGAACCCCGCCTCCGGAAGGGGGCGGGGTTCGCGTTTACTCCCCGACATTCGTAAGACTTTCGCGAGCGTCGGCGTCACCGACATCCGACTCACCGAGCGTCCGGGCGACGAGAAGCGCCTTGCGACGCTCGCGCTGCATGACGGCGCGACGACGATCGTCGCGTGCGGCGGCGACGGCACGTGGAGCAACGCGGCGAACGCGATTCTCTCGTCGGGCTCCGACTGCCGGCTCGCGCTCCTCGCCGCCGGAACCGGCAACGACTTCGCCAAAACGGTCGGCGCGCCCGCGCGCGATCTCGCTGCCACCGCGAAGCTCGCCGTCGAAGGTCCCGACACGCGCTGCGATGTCGGACACATCGAGGATCGCTACTTCCTCAACGTCACCGGCTTCGGCTTCGACATCGCGGTGCTCGACGATCTCGAGAACATCCCGCTCATCACCGGCGACCTGCTCTATCTCACCGCGGCGCTCCGGCAGCTCTTCAAGTTCGACGGGATGTCGATCGACGTCACGACGGCCGCCGTCGCGCGCGGGCCGCGTGCGCACCTGATGCTCATCATCGCGAACGGACGCAACTTCGGCGGGATGTTCAAGATCGCGCCCGACGCGCGCATCAACGACGGCAAGCTCGACGCGATCTCGATCCTCGACGCGTCGCCCTTCACGCGGATCTCGATGCTGGCAGCGGCGCCGAGCGGGAAGCACGTGCGGAATCCGCTGGTGCTCTCGGAGCAGGCGAGCGTATTCACGCTGACATTCGTCGCGCCGCCGGCCTACGAGACCGACGGCGAATACAACACCGCGAAGTCGTCGACGCTCGAGATCTCGTGCATCCCCGGCGCGCTGCGTGTCGCGACGCCGGCGACGGTCATGAGCACCAGGGCGTGAAGGCGATCCGCTTCGCGGCGCCGATCCCGACGTATCTCGCCACGCTCGCAGCCGGCAAGCTGTCGCGACGCTTCTACACGGGCGCACTCGCGTGCACGTCGTACACCGACATCGAGCGGCCATCGCTGCCGAGCGACCGGTGGGTACGCATTCGCACGCGGCTCGGCGGCATCTGTGGCAGCGATCTCAACGTCGTCTCGCTCGGCGCGAGCCCATCGACGTCGCCATTCTCCTCCTTCCCCTTCGTGCTCGGCCACGAGAACGTTGGCGACGTGGTGGCAGTTGGCGATGGTGTGACGACGGTGAAGCTCGGCGCGCGCGTGACGGCGAATCCCCTGCTCTGCTGCGAGCCGCGCGGCATCGCGCCGAAGTGCGCGCCGTGCGAGAGCGGACATCACTCGCGGTGCGCGCACTTCACCGATGGCGCGATCGCGCCGGGGATGCTGATCGGCACCACACGCGGGCTCGGCGGGAGCTGGGGGGAGGAATTCGTCGCGCACGAGGAGCAACTCGTGGCGATCCCGGAGGGTGTGAGCGACGAGAGCGCGGTGCTCATCGAGCCGTTCGCGTGCTCGATACATGCGGTACGCGCGAATCTCCCCGAGGCGGGCGAGCGGGTGCTGGTGATTGGCGCGGGATCCATCGGGCTGCTGACGATCGCCGCGCTGCGCGCGCTGGCGCCCGCGGCGCGCATCACCGCGCTCGCGCGCTACGAGGCGCAGCGTGCGCAGGCGACGCGACTCGGCGCGGACGAGATCGTGCCTGCGCGCGGCGACTACACAAAGGCGCTCGCGGATGCGGGAGGGACGCGATTATTGAAGCCCATCATCGGGAAGATGGTCGGCGTCGGCGGCTTCGACCGGACGTTCGTATGCATTGGCGGCGCGCGCGGGATGGACGACGCGATGCGCGTCACGCGTGCTGGGGGGACGATCGTGCTGCTCGGGAACTCGAGCACGATGCATGGTCTCGACTGGACGCCGCTCTGGCTCAAGGAGCTCACCGTGCGCGGCTCGCTCTGCTACGGGAGTCCGGTGCACGCGAGCGCGGAGCAGGGGGCGTTCGCAACGGCGGCCTCGCTCATCGCGAGCGGAGCGGCGCCGCTCGCGCCGCTGCTCACCCATACTTTCCCTCTCGGCGAGTATGCAAAAGCAATCGCCACCGCCTCGAACAAGGGCGGTGGCGAGAGCATCAAGGTGGCGTTCCGCTACTGAGCGGGCGCCGCGAGCACACGGCGGTCACGCTAGGGCAGCGTGATCGTGTTGTTGGTTCCGAGAGAGACCGAGCCGTTTCGAGCGAGTGCGCGGCCGGTCAGGTTCGCATTGTCCACCAGCGTAATACTCGTGAGGGCAATGACGTTTCCCTGCCACTGCGAGCTCGTGCCGAGCGTCGCCGACGATCCCACGACCCAATACACGTTGTGGGCCTTGGCACCGTTGATCAGCACGACGTTCCCAGCGGTGATCAACGTGCTCTTCGCCTGGAACACGAACGTCGCCGATGTATCGTTTCCCGCATCCAACGTGACCGTTCCAGTGACGCCGATGCCCGACGAGGAGCAGTAGACGCCCGCAGCCTTCGTCGTCGCTCCGAGGTCCGTGGTGATGACATTCGCGCCCGGACACGGGAGCCCCATCAGCGAATCGTAGGCGGCCGTAAGATCGTTCTGCGATGCGAGCGCAATCGCATCGGCGAGGTGTCGCACACCAGTGATGACGCACGGCGGAAATCCGGTCACCGTACTTCCCGGACTGATGGCGATGTTGCGTTGATCGTTCCTCCGGTCACGCAGGTGAATGACTGTCCCGCCATGATCCCATTCGCGGACGCGCTCCTCAGCGGTCCGGGCACGAGAAGGGTGGCGTCGTCCGTGACGATGACCGTCGCCTCGCCGAAGACGGCGCCGCTCGCCGCCTTCACCGAATTGGTGAAAGTGCCGGTATCGGATCCGGCAGTGAACATCCCTGTGGACGCATTGATCGTCCCGCCACCGTGCTCCACGGACCAGACGGCCGTAAGGGCCACTGGGGCGCCGAGATCGTTGCTCCCCGTTGCGGTGAAGGGTCGCGTTACACCCACGCCAACGATTTGAGGGTTCGGCGTGACGACGATTGAGGTGAGGCCGATGGGTCCGTTCGCATCTCGTGACCCGCAGGCGCCAGTGGCGCCCACAGCAATGATTATCGCAGCTGAGGTCCACAGGGTGCGAGACCGTACCGTAAGAGCGTGCACCATCTCGATCACATAGTAGGAGAATAGGCGCCACGAATTTCCGCGTCACGCTGGTGCCCCTCTCACTATACACCTGTGCACGCCAATTTCACATTATATTCGCGCGGAGATGCTGCGTCTCACTCGAGGCGCACCGCCGACCGAGAAGTGCCGAGGCGCGCATAGACCGTCGAATCAGTGACGAATCGCCTCTTATCGAGTCAGTGACGAATCGCCTCTTCATTGTGGTCCGCGACATTCACCTGCCGCGCGCGCTCCGCCCCACGCGAGGGCGGCGTGGATGACAATGAGTGGTCGCACGCCGGCATTCCTCCTGGCGTCGTCCTCGCGGATCGTCGTAGCCGAATCAAGCGGCACCTGTCCGAAAGGACTGTTGCCTCCCCCCTCCGGGGGATTCATCTTGCGAGATACCCGCCCCGGAGCCCCACAATGTCCAGCTTTGTCAGTCTGCGGCGATCGCTCGCTGCCGCCGCCGCATTGGCAGTCTGCACGACGGCCGCCGCCGCGCAGGATCCATCGCCTGCCAACGTGCCCAACGTCGGCACGCAGGCGCCGGATTTCACCGCGCCCGCCTCCACGCGCTACGGCCTGCTCAAGAACCCGCTGCATCTTTCCGACCTTCGCGGCAAGACCGTCGTGCTCGCCTTCTTCCCGCGCTCGCGCACGAAGGGCTGCACGGTGCAGATGGAGTCGTATCGCGACCGCTACGCCACGCTCTTCGCCGGCGGCAAGGGGATCGTCGTCGTGTCGATCAGCACGGATGCGGATACCACGCAGCAGTCGTGGGCGCGTGACGCAAACTTTCCGATGGTCTTCGTCAGCGATTCCGCGGGCACTATCGGCAAGGCATACGGCGTGATCGACGAGAAGAATCACTACGACACACGCGTCGCTTTTGTGCTCTCACCCGATGGCAAGATCGCGTATCGCGCGATGCCGTTCAAAGAGCTCACCGAGGGCGCGTACGCGGAGCTCGGCTCGGCCGTGGCGAGCACTACGCACGCAGGGACGCGTTGAGGGGTCGCGGCGCCAGACTGTTCTCGCGCACGACATCGAAGCGCGCGAAGCCGGGCGCCGACAAGTCGGACCGGACGGCGGCGCACGGGTTGCTTCAGGCGGCTGAGCGTGATCTGCAGCAGGTGGTACTCGACATTCACGACGGGCCGGTGCAGGACATCTTCAGCGCACTGTCGCAGGTGCATCTGCTGCGGATGCGACCGGAGCTGCAGGCGGGTGAGGCATCGATCGGACTACGTCGCGTCGCTGCCGCGCTCGAGCGCGCGCTCGGCGAGATCCGCAGCTTCATCGGGGCCTTCCGGCCGCCTGAGTTCGAGCGTCGTCCGGTGGGCGAGATCGTGGAAGGGCTGATCGTGCAGCACGAATCGATCACGGGAAACAGCGTCGATCTCGAGCTCGGGGAGAATCTTCCCGAGGTATCGGTGGCGCTCAAGATCGCGATCTATCGAATCCTGCAGGAAGCGCTCGCGAACGCAACGAGACACGCTGAGGCGTCGGAGCATGCTGTGAAGTTGTCGGTCGTCAACGACGAGATCGTGCTCGAGGTGCGGGACGACGGACGGGGCTTCGATGTCGCCGGCATTCTCGAGAGCGAGAGCGATGTTGGAGTGACGCGCGGGCACTTCGGATTGCGCGGCATGCGCGATCGCGTCGAGATCATGAATGGAACGCTGGAGATCGACTCGGGCGCTGATGGCACGAGTGTCGAAGTTTGTTTCCCTATCCACTGACCGTGGGAACGACATGATACGTGTACTGCTGGTCGACGACCATCCGCTCGTACTCGAAGGGCTGCGCGCGATGATGGACGCGGAGCGCGACATCCAGGTGGTCGCGACGACCACCGAGGGCGAGCGCGTTCCAGAGCTCGTACGACTGCATCGCCCGGACGTCGTCGTTCTCGATCTCGAGCTCGGTACCACGAACGGTTACGAGGTGCTCAAGAAGCTTCGCGCCGAGCAGATCACGATTCGCGTGCTGGTGCTCACGGCGTACGGCGATGGCGAGTCGATGCGCGCGGCGCTCGAGCATCAGGCGGACGGCATCGCGCTCAAGACCGATGCGCCCGCGCGCACGGTCGACGCGCTGCGCGCGGTGCACTCGGGTGTGTTGGTATTCCCGCAGGCCGCGCGGCGGTGGATGCGGAAGTCGACCGAGCGCGCGATCGCGGGCCCGGGCTCGCTGAGCGATCGCGAACGCGAAGTGTGGGCGCTGCTCGCGGCGGGACTATCCAACGGCGTGATCGCGACGCAGCTCGGCGTGAGCGCGAGCACGGTGAAATACCACACGCAGAATCTCTTCCAGAAGCTGGGCGTGAACAACCGCACGGCGGCCGCGGTGGAATACGAGAAGCAGATTCCAGCGGCGGCGCGGGTGAGGGAGAAGCTGGTTTAGAGGGTGGCCGGCGCGATGTCCACGTGGATGCCGCGCCACTTCCCCTGATTGAAGCGCCACACGCTGAGCAGGCATCGTGTCGCGTGGCCGATCAGGATCGCGACCCAGATATGGATCGGCTGCAGTGTGCCCGTGTGGCGGATCGTGAAGCAGATGCCGAGCGGGATGATGACCTGCGAGACGATCGAGATGTAGAGCGGGCTCTTGGTGTCGCCCGTGCCCTGCAGGGCTCCCGTGTAGGTGAGTGCGACCGAGATGAACAATCCAGAGACGCTGAGGACGCGCAGCAGCTGCGTGCCGAGCTCGATCGCCGCGGGCTCGTGCATTCCGAACACCGCGAGCAATTGGCGCGGGAAGAAAAAGAAGAAGAGGCCGATGAAAGCCGCCGACATGATCGCCACGCGCGCCGCGATGTGTACCGACTGAACCGCGCGCTCGGGCTTCCCCGCCCCGAGATTCTGTCCGGACATCGCGGAGGCGGCGCCCATGAGCCCCATCGAGGTCCACGTGATCAGCGAGAAGAGCTCCGAGTACGAGACGGTGAACACCGCCTGCGCGACGGCGCTCTGCGCGAGTGAGCCGATGAAGGAGAGCATCAGCACGCCGCCGATGTTCATCGCGATCCCCTGAATGCCGGTTGGGAGGCCGAATTTGAACAGCGACTTGATGATCGTCCAATCGGGGCCCCAGCCCACACCGCGCGGGAACTGCACGACCCATCCGCCCTTCCACAGCTTGTAGAGCGAGTAGATCCCGATGATGCCGGTCGCCGAGACCGTGCCCATCGCGGCGCCGGTAGTGCCGAAGGCCGGGATCGGGCCGAGTCCGCGGATGAGCACCACGTTAAACGCGATGTTGAGCGCGGTCATGGTCAGCCCGAGGATCATCGGCGTGCGCGCATCGCCGGCGGAGCGAAGAGCGCCGCTCAGCATGAAGAAAAGGAGCAGCCCGGTGCTGAACGTGAACATGATGCGCAGGAACGGGAGCGCCTGCACCTTCACCTCGGGCGCGGCATTCACCATGTCGAGCAGCGGCGATGCGAAGAAGAGCCCGACGGGCGCCATTACGAAGAGTGAGAGCCCGATGGCGGTGAGGAAGGCCTGATACACGGTGCGATTGACCTTCGCCTCCTCTCCCGCGCCCGCGAAGCGCGAGACGAGCACGCTCATCCCCGTGAAGAGCGAGGAGATGAAGACGATGACCATGATGAAGATCTGGTAGGAGACGCCGATGGCCGCGTTGCCGACGAAGCCCACGAGATGCCCGACCAGAATGTGATCGATGATCCCCTGCAGCCCGCCAATGATGTTGGTGAGCATCGTCGGCCACGCGAGCTTCCAGACCGCTGGACCGAGCGGACCATCGACGATCGAGCGGTCGTACTTGCGGGCCGCAGGAGCGGGAGGAGACGGCTTGTCGTCCGATGCGACGTGCGGAGCCGATGCGGCGATGTCGGTCAAGGTTGGACGGTGCTGCGTGGAGACATGTGTGCGTGCTCTCGAATCGTGTGCAAATCAGTCGTCGATCGTCTGATTAACCGTGGTCCCGAAGTCGGCGGATACCCGCGTCCCGGCCGGCGAGGTCCACGCCACCTGGATCATGAGGATGCGGATCATACCGTCGCGGGGATCGCAGAACCAGCTGGTGCCAAATCCGCCATCCCATCCGAATGTTCCGACGGTCCCCGAATAGTCGCTCATCTGCGTGACGACGGACATTCCAAAGCCCCATCCGTGCGTCGCAAAGTAGTTGCGCTGATTGCCCCACGGAGGCTTCTGCGACGCGGCGAGATGAGCGGTCGTCGTCAGCTGCACGCTGGTATAGCCCGTCGTGACGGCCGCCGCTCATGGCTACTCGCTCTCGTCGAGCGTGGCGACGTAATCGTCGAGCTTGTCGAAGGCGCTGTTCCAGCCGCCGATGTGGCCGTCGCGCTCGCCCTCGGAGGTGAAGCCGCTCTGCCGGAAGACCAGCTCCGTCTGTGGCCCGAGGTCGGCGAATGAGAGCGTGACGAGCGTCTCGGTGCCGGGTGTGCCGCTCCAGTCCCCTTCCCACGAGAAGGTGTAGACGATGCGCTCGGGTGGAGTGATCTCCTTGAAGACGCCGCCCTGCCAGAGATCCTTCTGCGTGTGCGGATTGTCTTTGTCGGGGTGGAGCATGCCGCGCCATCTGCCGCCGACACGCGCGTCCTGCGTGAAGTGCATCGGCGTGAAGCCGCGCGGCCCCATCCAGTTCATCAGATGTTCGGGCTCGGTGAAGAGCTTCCACACGAGCTCGCGCGGCGCATCGAAGGTGCGCGTGATGGTGAGCTCGAGCGTCTTCGAATCGGGGCTAGCGCTTACGGCGTTTTTTCCTGTTGCGGGCATTGGCCTTCTCCAGGCGCTGAAGTTCGATGATGTAGTCGTCGAGGCGGTCGAAGCTGTCATCCCAGAACCGCCGGTATTTTTCGATCCACCCCGAGGCCTTCTCGAGCGGCGCGGCCTCGAGCTTCGCGGGGCGCCACTGCGCGTCGCGACCGCGCGAGATGAGTCCGGCGTGCTCGAGCACCTTGAGGTGGCGGGAGACGGCGGGCAAGCTCATGGCGAACGGCTTGGCGAGCTCGTTGACGGTCGATTCACCGGTGGCAAGTCGGGCGAGGATCGCTCGGCGCGTGGGATCGGCGAGTGCGGCGAAGGTGGTGCTGAGATGGTCGGCAGGCATTGTATTTAGCCTATAGCTTAAATAACGTAGATGTTAAATACCAACTGGACCGACGATGCGCAAGGCTCCTTGGTCGCATCGATGAACGCCGTTACCCCGTGGTCCCAAAGCCCGCCGCGATGCAATTCATCGACAGCAACAGCGCCGCGAGATCATCCTCCCGCTCCGCCCCCTCCGTCGTCGTCCCCCGCACGCGGCGCAGCAGCTCGATCTGCTGATAGTGCGCCCGCTCCAGCATCCCCAAGCGCCGCGTCATGCGCCTGCGGAATTGCGGGAAGCGCTCCGCCAGCGCCTTCTCACCCGTGAGATGCAGCACCGTGGTCACCGTGCGCTCGTATTCCGCCTCGATCATCGCGAGTACCCCCGCGCGCGCGCGCTCGTTCGGCACCAGACTCGCGTACGCGTGCACCAGCGAGAGATCGACCTGCGCGAGCGTCTTCTCCACCTCGTCGACGATCAGACGGAAGATCGGCGTCTCGGCGAACATCCGTCGCAGCATCGCCTCGCCCCGCTCGCCGCGAACGCTCAAGAATGCGCTGAGCGCGCTCCCCACTCCGTACCACCCCGGCACGAGGTGGCGGTTCTGCGTCCACGCGAAGACCCATGGAATCGCGCGCAGGTCGCTCAGCGCTCGCGTCCCTCCGCGGCGCGCTGGCCGCGAGCCGATGTTCAACAGCTGCAGCTCCTCGAGCGGCGTCGCCGCCGTGTAATACTCGATGAGTCCCGGATGCTGAATGAGTCCGCGATACGCCGCGAACGCCGCGCCGCTCAACGCCTCCATCGCCTCCTCGAGCCCCGGCACGGGCACCGCCTCATCGCTGGGCAGCGAGTACTCCAACACGCTCGATGCCAGCAGCTCCAGCTGATACAACGCCGCGTTCTGATAGCCGAACTTGAACGAGACGACCTCGCCCTGCTCCGTCGTTCGCATCCGTCCGCGGATGGTGCCCGGCGGCTGCGCGGCGATCGCGCGATGCGTGGGCGCGCCGCCGCGGCTCACCGATCCGCCGCGGCCGTGGAAGAACGAGAGCTCGACGCCGCTCTCCTGCGCCGTGCGCGCGAGCTTCTTCTGCGCCTGGTACAGCTCCCAGTTCGACGTGAGGAAGCCGCCATCCTTGTTCGAGTCCGAATAGCCGATCATCACCTCCTGCACACCGCCCTGCGCGCGCACGCTGCGCTTCACGACCGGCACGTTGAACAGCTCGCGCATGATCGCCGGTGCGCGGCGCAGATCCTCGATCGTCTCGAACAGCGGCACGATCGGCAGCGTGCAGCTCTCGACGCCGGCGGCATCGTGAAAAAGTCCGCCCTCCTTCGCGAGGAGATACACGTTCAGCACATCCGACGCGCTCTGGGTGTTGCTGATGATCAAGCTCCCGAATGCACGACGGTCGATGCTCGCGCGCAGCTCGCGCACCAGCGTGAACATCTCGCACGTCTCCTTCCCCGCATCGGTCGTCGCGCCAGCCTCGTCCTCTCGCTTCGGCCGCACGAGCGCTTCGCGCACCCACGACGCGCCCTCCGTGGCGCCTCGCGCCGCGCGGAGCTCAGCGACCGCGGCGTTGAAGGCGCCCGAACCCTGCCGCAGATCGAGCCGCACGGTCGAAAACCGGAACGCCTCGACCTCGCGCCGCACCGGCACCACCGTCGCGCGTGCGATCGCTCCGCACTCCGCGTCGATCAACGCGCGCTCGAGGGTCTTGAGGTCCGCAACGAGCTCGTCCGCCTTCGCATACGGCGGCGCCGTCAGCCCCTCGCCGCCGCGCTTGCGCTGATTTTCGTCCACCGTGGCCGCGAGGCGCCGCTGCACGACGCTCAGCCACTGTCGACACAGCTCACCGCGATTCCTCGCTGCGAGCCGCTCGCCATCGTTGCTCGCCTCGAGCGCGTGTGCGAGCGCCTTCTTGAACTCCTCGGTGAACTTCGTCGACCGCTCCGAGATGCTCAGTGCCCGCGACAACTCCGCCACGCGCCGCTGATATCGATGCAGACACTTCGCGCGATACTCCTTGAGCGCCGCGCGCGTCACCTCGTTCGTGACGTTCGGATTTCCATCGCGATCGCCACCTACCCACGAGCCGAACTGCACGAAGTTCGGCAGATCGAAGTGCTCGCCCGGATATGACTCGGCCAGCGCGAGCGTCAGCGAATCGTGGAGCTGCCACACGAGGCCGAAGAGCGTGGTGTCGAAGAAGTGGAGCGCCCACGCCACCTCCTGAGCGACGGTCGGCTTCTCGAGCTTGAGCTCACCCGTCATCCAGAGGAGGTCGAGCTCCGTGCGGAGCTCCTCGCCGAACAGCGCGCGATCGCGGGGCGTGACCAGCGGGCCATCGAGCTTGAGCAGCAGCGCGTAGATCGTGCGCAGCTTCTCCAGCACCGTGACTCGCTTCGCCTCGGTGGGGTGCGCGGTGATCGTGGGGATCACGCGGAAGGTGCGCAGGAGCTCGCGGACGGCGTCCGCCGGAACGCCGAGCGCTTTCCACTCGGCGATCACCTTCGCGAAGGTGCCGGTGAGCGAATCGAAGCCGCGCTCGCGCTCCACGCGCTGGCGCGCATCCATCGCGTCGTGCAGCTCGGCGATCGGGAGAATCTGCGAGAGTAGTCCAACCGTTTGCAGCGACCTCGCGATCGACTCGCTCGAGCTGTCGTCGCCGATCTTCCCGCCCTCGAGCGCCGCCGCCGACTCCGGCGCCCGCAGCATCACCACCTGCCGCAGCATCTCGACGAGCAACCGCTCCGCGCCCGACTCGGGCGTCGGCAGCTCCATCGCCGTGGCGCCAACCGGAACCGCCGGCGGTGCGCGGAAATGCGCGCGAGTTGCCACTGCGGTCAGGCGACGCGGTCGCGCGGCGCCGTGCCCCCGAAGAAGGCCTCGAGATTGTCGATCGCGCGCATTCCCATCGCGGTGCGCGCCTCCAGCGTCGCACTCCCGAGGTGCGGCAGCAGCATGACATTCTCCATCGCGACCAGCTCCGCCGGCACCGAGGGCTCCTTCTCGAAGACGTCGAGCCCCGCGCCCGCGATCGTACCCGACCTGAGCGCCGCGATCAGGTCGACCTCGTTCACGACATCGCCGCGCGCCGTGTTGATGAGGATCGATCCCTTCTTCATCTGCTTGAAGCGTGTGGCATTCATCAGGTGCTTCGTCTCTGGCGTCGCCGGACAGTGCAGCGACACGAAATCGCTCTCGTTCAGCACCGCGTCGATGCTCTCCTTCCGCTCGGCGTTCAAAGCCTTGGCGTCAGCATCGCCGAGCGGATACGGATCGTGATAGATGATCTTCATTCCGAAGCCGTGATGCGCGCGCTTCGCCACCGCGCGCCCGATGCGCCCAATGCCGATGAGGCCGAGCGTCTTCCCGTGCACCTGCGTCGCGAGCATGTGCATCGGCCGCCAGCCGGTCCACTTGCCGCCGCGCACCTCGCGCTCTCCCTCACCCGCGCGCCGCGCCGTCGCCAGCATCAACGTGAGTGCGAGATCCGCCGTGTCCTCGGTGAGCACATCCGGCGTGTTCGTGACGACGATGCCATTCGCCTTCGCCGCCGCGACATCGATGTTGTTGTAGCCGACGCCGTAGTTCGACACGATCGTCACCGTGCGCCCCGGCGTCGCCAGCAGCTCGCCGGTGATCTTGTCCGCGACGCACGGCAGAAGCCCGTCCGCCTCGCAAATCGCCTTCGCCAGCGCTGCCGCGTCCATGGGAACATCGCTCGCATTCAGCACGACGTCGAACAGCTTCTTCGCGCGCTCCTCGGCCGCTGCCGGGATCTTGCGCGTGATGACGACCCTGGGCTTCGCCATCTCAGGCGAGCACCACGCGACGCGCAGGCTTCGTGAGCGCCTGCTTCATCGCCGTTCCGAGCTCCGCGGGGCTCGCCGCGACCGTGAGTCCCGAGTTGCGCATGATCTCCGCCTTCTCGAGCGCGCTGTCGCCGAACGCGGAGATAATCGCGCCGGCGTGCCCCATGCGACGGCCGCGCGGCGCCGAGAGTCCGGCGACGTAGCCGACGATCGGCTTCGACATGTTGTCGCGCGCCCACAGCGATGCCTCGGCCTCCTGCGGGCCTCCGATCTCGCCGATCATCATCACGGCGTCGGTTTCGTCATCGGCCTCGAACCGCTGCAGCATGTCGACGAACGAGCTGCCGTTGATCGGGTCGCCGCCGATCCCGACGCTCGTGCTCACACCGATGCCGAGCGCCTGCATCTGCGACGCGGCTTCGTAGCCGAGCGTGCCGGAGCGAGACACGATGCCGACGCGCCCCCTCGTATAGATGCTGCCCGGCATGATGCCGATCATCGCCTTGCCCGGCGAGATGACGCCGGCGCAGTTCGGACCGATGAGCGTGGGCTTTCGCTCGCGCGAGTAGCGGAGCATGTAGCGCTTGACGCGCATCATGTCCTGCGCGGGAATGCCATCGGTAATGCAGACGATCAGCTGTATGCCGGCGTCCGCGGCTTCCATGATCGCGTCAGCGCAGAACGGCGCCGGGACGAAGATGCCGCTCGCCGTCGCGCCCGTCTCCGCTACCGCTTCCTTCATGGTATGGAAGACGGGAACTCCGAGGTGCTTGCCGCCGCCTTTTCCAGGGGTGACACCGCCGACGATCTTCGTGCCATACTCGATCGCTTCCTTCGCGTGGAAGGTTGCCTTGTCGCCCGTGAATCCCTGGAAGAGAATCCGGGTAGTTTCGTCGATCAGAATGCTCACGAGACTTTCTCCCTGATGCTGCGAGCCACCGGTGCGCTCAGTGCGGCGACCGCCTTGTCTGCTGCATCGGCAAGCGTATCGGCGGAGATGATGCTCAGCCCACTGTCGCGAAGAATCTGTCGCCCCTGCTCGACGTTCGTTCCCGCGAGCCGCGCCACGATCGGCACCGGCACGTTCACATCCTTTGCCGCCTGAATGATCCCTTCGGCTACCCAGTCGCAGCGATTGATGCCCGCGAAGATGTTGACGAGTACGCATCGTACGCGTGGATCGGAGAGAACGAGACGAAAGGCGGCGGCAACGCGCTCCGGAGAGGCTCCACCGCCAATATCGAGAAAGTTCGCCGGCTCGCCGCCAGCGTGGGTGATCATGTCCATCGTGGCCATGGCCAGTCCGGCGCCATTCACGATACAGCCGATCGCACCCTCGAGCGCGATGTAATTCAGTCCGTGCTTCGCGGCCTCCGCATCACGCGGATCTTCCTCTGCGTAGTCGCGCAGCTCGGCGACGCCTGGATTGCGGAACATGGCGTTGTCGTCGAACTGCATTTTCGCATCGAGCGCGAGCACCTGTCCGCTCTCGGTGATCGCGAGCGGGTTGATCTCGACCATCGTCGCATCGAGATCGCGGAAGGCGCGGTACGCGCCGAGAATCGCCTTGACCGCCTGGTTGATCTCGGAGGGATTGAGCTTGAGCCCGAACGCGATCTCGCGCGCCTGAAAAGGCTGCATGCCGACGGCGGGCTCGATCACCACTTTGAGCATCGTGTCGGGTGAGGCGGCGGCGATCTCTTCGATCTCCATTCCTCCCTCGGGTGCCGCGACGACGCACACTCGCTCCGATCGGCGATCGAGCACGAGACCGATGTAGATCTCACGCTTGATCGGAACCGCAGCCTCCACGTAGAGTCGATGCACGACCTTTCCCGCGGGCCCGGTTTGATGCGTAACGAGCTTCTTGCCGAGTAGCTCCGTTGCCGCCGCACGCACTTCCTCGGGAGTGGAGCACACCTTGATGCCCCCCGCCTTGCCGCGCGCGCCGGAGTGGATCTGGGCCTTCACGACCCAGCGCGCACCGCCGATCTCTTCTGCCCTGTAGACCGCCTGGTCCGGAGTATACACGACTCCGCCCTTCGGCACCGCAACACCGAAGCCGGCCAGCAACTCTTTCGCCTGATATTCGTGAATGTCCATTGACTGCTCGGTGTGGGTGTTAGCCCGTCGCTCAGGAAATATGAAGGGTGACCGCGCTGATCTCGCTCCGGCCAGCCACTGTTTTCACGCGCCCGTCTTCTTCGAAATTTCTCCAGCCATCACGACGATGTTCTGCGCCATGCGCGCGGATGCCGCGTCGATGAGCCTTCCATCGAGCGAGGCCGCGCCGCGCCCCTGTGCCTCGGCCTCCGCGAGCGCCTCGAGAATGCGTTTCGCCTTCGTCACCTCATCCGGGGATGGAGTGAAAATCTCGTTCGCGAGATCGATCTGTGTGGGGTGGATCGCCCACTTTCCCTCGCAGCCGAGTGCGGCGGCGCGGCGCGCGGCGAGCTTGAAGCCATCGGGATCCTTGAAGTCTCCGAACGGACCGTCAATCGCGCGAAGACCGTAGGCGCGACACGCGACGACCATCCGCGAGATGCCGAAATGCCACTGGTCACCGGGATAATCGGGATTGAGTCCGCCGATGTTCGTCGTGCGCGCGCGCACGCTCGCCGCGTAGTCCGCGACGCCGAAGTGCATGGCCTCGAGCCGCTTGCTCGACTGCGCGATCGCCTCGACGTTCGCCATGCCGAGGGCGGTCTCGATCAGCACTTCGATGCCGATTTTGTGCGGAAGCTTCTTCGAGTCCTCGATCTGCGTGAGCATCGCGTCGACCATGTACACATCCGACGGCGTGCCGACCTTGGGGATGAGCACCGTGTCGACGAACTGTCCGGCCTGTTCGATGACGTCGACGACATCGCGATACATGTAGTGGGTGTCGATGCCGTTGATGCGAACGGAGATGGTTTTGCCCCGCGCGCGCCACGGAATCGTCCTGAGCGCCTCGATGGTGTTGAGGCGCGCCTGTTCCTTGTCGTTCGGAGCGACGGCGTCCTCGAGATCGAGGAACACATAGTCCGTAGGACCCTCGGCCGCCTTGGAGAACAGCTCCACGCGCGAGCCGGGAACCGCCAGCTCGCTCCGCTGAAGACGGAAGCGAGCCGGCTCGTACCGGGTGAAGCTCATCGAGCGGCTACGGCCGGCTCGTTGCGCTTTTCAGCGCTCTTCGCCGCGGGCGTCGCGCTGGTCGCCCCGCCGGTGCGCCAATACTCCGACGCCGCGCCAACCCCGCTGCCGGGAACGACCTGCGTCATGCCGACATCGCGCATCGACATCTCGGCGCCGGCGATCGCGCCGAGCAGCATCAGCTCGTTGAGATCGCCGAGGTGGCCGATGCGAAAGAGCTTGCCGGCCATCTGCGAGAGTCCGGCGCCGAGCGCGAGGTTGTACCTCTTGAACGCCGTCGAGATGACCTGCGCGCCATCGATGCCGGCGGGCACCATGACCGCGGAGACGGTGTCGGAGTTCCACTTCGGATCCTTCGCGCAGAGCTGCAGTCCCCACGCCTTCACCGCGGCGCGCGTGCCTTCCGCGAGGCGATGGTGGCGCGCGTACACGTTGTCGAGTCCCTCTTCGAGGAGCATGTCGAGCGACTCGCGCAAACCGTAGAGGAGCGTGAGCGGGGGCGTGTACGGGAAGTAGCCCGTCGCGTTCGCCTTCATCTGATCGCCGAAGTCGAAGAAGACGCGCGGCAGCTTCGCGCTCTCGCGGCGTGCGAGCGCCTTCTGACTGACGCCGATGAGCCCGAGGCCGGCGGGGAGCATGAAGCCCTTTTGCGATCCGGTGATCGCGAGATCGACGCCCCAGTCATCCATGCGGAACTCGAGGCTGCCGATCGAGCTGACGCCGTCGACGTACAGGAGCGCGGGATGCTTCGCGTTGTCGATCGCTTTGCGCACCGCGGCGATGTCGCTGGTCACGCCGGTCGATGTCTCGTTGTGCACGACGAGCACGCCCTTGTACTCGTGCTTCGTGTCGGCACGGAGCTTCTCTTCGATCTTCTCCGCCGACGCGCCTTCTCCCCAGGGCACCTCGATGATATCTACCTGCAGTCCGAGGCGCTGCGCGCAGTCGATGAAAAGATGGCAAAACTGCCCATATCTCACGGCGAGTACCTTGTCGCCCGGACTGCAGGTGTTGGCGAGAGCCGCTTCCCACATGCCTGTGCCGGTGGCGGCGAAGATGAACGGCGTGCCTTCCGTGGTGCGGAAGACCTTCTTCAGGTCGGGGAATATGCTGAGAGGAAGCTTCGGGAAAATCGGAGAGCGATGGTCTTCCATGGCCCGATGCATCGCATTCAACACACGGTCGGGAACGTTGGTTGGACCAGGAACAAAGAGAAAGTTTCGACCGGGCATGTGCGACACTCCGAGAAAAAGTTCGTTCAGTTCGAATTGGGGAACAGATCGTCGCACTCGCGCGGGGCGCGCGAATCCGCAATCTTACGATCGATGAAAACACCGAGCCAACCCCAGTGGGCCGTGATGCCCGCGGGACGTCCGATCGACGCGCGAATGGCGCTCGTCCAGCTGTACTGGGCCGCGGTGCGCGCGGTCGCGCCCGGGCCCGCGCTCACTGCTGCGCTCGAGAAAGTGTCGAAAGAGATCGGCACGAAGCGCGTCTGGATCATTTCGATCGGCAAGGCCGCGAATCCGATGGCGATCGCCGCCGTGGACTTTCTCGCTGCCCATCGCCTCGAGCCTGCGGGCGGGATCATCGTCGCGCCACGCGTGTTGCCGACGCCCCATACGCGAATCGACTTCGTGGCGGGCGAGCATCCTCTGCCCGGCGCGAAGTCGATCGCTGCGGCTGACGCCATCGGCAAGGTGACGAAGCTCGTGAAGCCCGAGGATGAAGTCTGGGTGCTGCTCTCCGGTGGCGCGACGAGTCTGGTGGCCGCACCGGATGGATCGATCAAGCCCGAAGAGCTGTTGCAGCTCTTCGAGCTCCTGCTCGGATCCGGATTGGACATCGCGACCATGAACATCATCCGCAAACGGTTTACACGCTGGAGCGCGGGCCGGCTCACTGCTGCGTTGAGCGCTGCGCGCACGCGAAACTTCATTGTCTCCGATGTGATCGGCGACGATCTCGCCGCCATCGGGTCGGGCCCCTGCTCGCCGGACCCCACCACCGCAGGAGAGGTCCGGTCGCTACTCGAATCTGCCAAGCTGTGGGATCGCATCCCCGGATCGTTGCGTCATCACGTCGCCGTAGTGCAGCACGAACCTGAACGGGAAACGCCGAAGCCCGGCGACAACATGTTCGCCAACGTCGAGCGCAAGATCATAGCCAGCAATCGCGTCGCTCTCGAAGCAGCGGCTGCTCGCGCAAAGGAACTTGGCTACGAGCCTCGAATTTTGAGCACTGCACTCGCGGGGGAAGCCGCCCCGGTGGGCAAGCGGCTGGCGTCTACACTTATAAGCTATTGTGGCTCTGGGACATCGCCACTAACCAATCGACCAGTGCAAAGCTGCCTCCTTTGGGGGGGTGAAACGACAGTTACCATGGGCGACGCGACCGGAGCTGGCGGACGGTGTCAGGAGCTCGCGTTGGCTGCCGCTCGCGAGCTCGCAACGGCGAAGAGCGCGCGCGGGTCGACGCTGCTCGCGTGCGGCACCGATGGCCGCGATGGTCCGACGGACGCGGCCGGCGCTATCGTCGACAGGGACACGTGGGGCGCAATCGAAAGGTCGGGGCGCAAGCCCGATGCGGATCTCGCGGCGCACGATTCGCATCCCTCGCTCGACGCAGCGGGCGCGCTACTCCGCACCGATCTCACGGCGACGAACGTGATGGACATAGTCATCGGCATCTGCGCTCCCCCGCCGAGCGGATCGTCGCGCATGCGCACTCCTGCCGGATCGCTCGCGCGGCTCTCCGGCCCCTTTCGCAAGATCATCGAATAACCGACGGATATACGTGCAATAGTGGCTGACTCTCCATTCATGATCGGACTCGTTCAGCAGGCCGTGCCGCCGAACGCGGCCGAAGCGGTCGACGCCGGCGAACGCGGCATTCGCGAGGCGGCGAAGAAGGGCGCGCAGATCATCTGCCTGCAGGAGCTCTTCGACGCGCCGTACTTCTGCAAGGTGACGGACGCCGAGCGCTTCGATCTCGCCGAGTCGATCCCGGGGCCGATTACGGAGCGGATGCAGCGCGTCGCGAAGGAGCTCGGCGTCGTGATCATCGTGCCGATCTTCGAGAAGCGCGGGCCGGGTGTCTACCACAACTCCGCCGCGGTCATCGACACGGACGGCGTGCTGCTCGGCACCTACCGCAAGATGCACATCCCCGACGATCCGCTCTATCACGAGAAGTATTACTTCACGCCGGGCGAGATCTATCAGCACGACGAATCGATTCCGGCGAGCGGCTTTCGGGTGTTCAAGACGAAGGTAGCGACGATCGGCGTGCTGATCTGCTGGGATCAGTGGTATCCGGAGGCGGCGCGCATCACGGCGCTCATGGGCGCGCAGATCCTGTTCTATCCGACGGCGATCGGTTGGCATCCGAAGGAGAAGGCGGAGTGGGGCGCGGCGCAGGCGGACGCGTGGCGCACGGCGCAGCGCGCGCATGCGATCGCGAACGGGGTGTACGTCGCCGCGGTAAATCGAGTGGGTTTCGAGCCCGAGCCCGGCACCGATGGCCTCGAGTTCTTCGGACACTCGTTCGTGTGCGATCCATACGGCCGCATCATCACGGAGGCGGGCACCGAGCCCGCGATTCTCACCGCGGTGATCGATCCCGGCGCGATCGAGTACACCCGGCGCAACTGGCCTTTCCTGCGCGACCGGCGCATCGACGCGTACGGTCCGATCCTGAATCGCTACATCGGGTGAGCGAGCCGGAGAGTTCGGTGTACGCACGCCGCGATGACGGCGTGCACTTTCCCGCGCAGCGGATGCCGGCCGAGTGGGAGGCGCATGCGGCGACGTGGATCGGGTGGCCGCATCATCGTCCGGACTGGCCGGGAAAGTTCGAGCCGATCCCGTGGGTGTACGCGGAGATCGTGCGGGTGCTGAGCCGGCACGAGCACGTCGAGGTGCTCTGTGACGATGCAACGGTGATGGAGGAGGCGCGCGAGCAGCTCGTCGCGCATGGAGTGGATCTCGCGCGCGTCGGGCTGCACATGGTGGGCACCGATCGCGTGTGGCTCCGCGACTCCGCACCGACCGCGGTGATGGCGCCGAACGGCGCGGTGCACTGGGTGAGCTGGCGCTTCAATGGATGGGCGAAGTACGACAACTTTGCACGCGACGAAATGATCGGGATGGAAGTGGCGGAGCTGTCGGCGCTTGCGCGCGAGGAGGCGCTCCGTCCGGATGGCGGCGGGCGGCTGGTGCTCGAGGGCGGCGGGATCGAGTCGAATGGCGCGGGTGCGATGCTGGTCACGGAGGAGTGGCTGCTCTCCGATGTGCAGGTGCGCAATCCGGGCTTGTCGCGCGCGGACTACGAGCGCGCCTTCGCGCACTACCTCGGCGCCACCCGCACGATCTGGCTTGGCGAGGGATGCGTCGGCGACGACACGCATGGCCACGTCGATGACATCGCGCGCTTCACGGACGAGCGCACGATCGTGCTCGCGGTGGAGGAGGATCCTGCCGACGCGAACCACGAGCGATCGATGGACAACGCGCATCGGCTGGAGCTTGCGGCCAGGGCGTGGCCCGGAGGACTGAGGGTGGTGCGCCTCCCCTTCCCGCGCCCGGTGACGATGCACGGCGAACGGCTGCCGGCGAGCTACGCGAACTTCTACATCGCGAACGGCGTGGTGCTGGTGCCGACGTTCAACGACCAAAACGACCGCACGGCGCTGAACTCGATCGCCGAGCTGTTTCCCGCGCGGGAAGTGGTCGGGATCCATGCGGTGGATCTCGTCTGGGGGCTCGGCACGCTGCACTGCCTGACGCAGCAACAGCCGGCTTCGCGGTAGCGGGCGCACGACGGAGACGGCGCCAAGCGTGGGTCGGTCGGGACGCGGCACTTAGTCATAAGCACCACGCGCACGTTCGCGAGCTTCTCCGAGTTGGCTAGCATTCGCTCTTGCTTGAAGCGGCTATGGGCTTCCCGTCTCCGCGATCCACAAACCGTACCCACGCCGCGCGATCCGGTGCGCTCGCGCCGATCACGAGATTCAGGCGGCGAATCGGGAGCAAGTTGGTCGACGGGCTGAAGCCCATGTCGATGTCGGTGCATCCCTGGAGCGCGGGCTGAACGACGTCGTTCGCAGTCCAAGCGAGGTCTTTGTCTCGCGAGAGCACAGTTCCGGCGAGATTCCATCGATTGCGCTGCTGCGTGATCGCCGCGCTATCGTGGCCGGGCGAGTCGAGACCGCGCCAGAGGATCATCGCGAGCTCGCCCTCGCGAGCAGCGCGAGCACCTCCTCGTCGGTCAACTGCTCGAACTCCTCGTACCACTCGCCTACGCCGTGAAAGTGCTTCGGCACCGCGGAGAATACCGTAGCGATGCCCATCGCCGTGAGCGACTCGGCGCCATCCATGCTCGCCACCGGCGCGGCGAAGACGAGCCGCGTCGGCCCCTCGGCCTGCAGCACCGTGAGCGCCGCTCGCGCGGTGCCGCCGGTTGCGAGACCATCGTCGACCAGGATCACGGTGCGGCCGCGCACCTGCGCCGGCTCGCGCGCGCCACGGAAGAGCACGAGCCGCCGCTTCGCCTCGGCGATCTCGCGCTTCGTAATCTTGTCGAGGTACGCATCGGTAACGCGGAGCACCCTGACGAGTGTGTCGTCGAGTACGCGCGTCCCGTCGGCGGCGACGGCGCCGATGCCCAGCTCCTCCTGCCCCGGCGCGCCGAGCTTCCGCGCGATGAAAACATCGAGCGGCGCTCCGAGCAGCTCGGCCACCGGCTCCGCGACCGCGACGCCGCCGCGCGGAATCGCGAGCACCGTCACCAGCTCAGTGCGAAGCGCCGGAAGCGCATCGAGCAGCTCGCGGGCGAGAAACTTTCCGGCCTCCGCTCGATCGCGGAAGAGCATCGCTACGCGTTCGCCGTCGGGAGATAGCGCGTCAGCCAATCCACGGTCAGGCTGCCGACGATCTCGAGCGCGCCCGGCTCAGCGAAAAGATGCGTGGCGTTGGGCACGATCGAAAACGCCTTCTCGCCGGAGAGACAGGTGAGCGCGTCTTCGTTCAACGGGATGATCGGCACATCGGCGCCGCCGACGATCAGCAGCGTCGCCGCTCTCACGTCCGGGAGGATGCTATTCACGAGGTCGGGGCGTCCGCCGCGCGAGACCACGGCGTACACATCGCGACGCTTGCACGACGCCATGAGCGCGGCCGCCGCTCCGGTGCTCGCACCGAAGTACGCGAGGGGGAGCATTTGCGCCTCGCGCACCGTCCCGACGAAGGCCGAGGCGGCGAGCACGCGCTCCGAGAGCGTCTTGAAGTCGAATCGGAACTGGCCGGTGCGCTCGTTCAGCTCCGCCTCCTCGGGAGTCAGCAAATCCGCGAGCAGCGTCGCGAAGCCGGCATCGTGCAACTGGCGCGCAGTCTGCATATTTCGCGAGCTGCGGTGGTTGCTACCGCTCCCGTGCGCGAAGACGACCATGCCCTTCGCGCCAGGCGGCATCGCGAGGAGCCCGTCCAACTTCGCATCGCCGCACGCGAACGAAATCTCGCGTTCGCTCGCCGGCGCGCTCATCGTTACCGGAACCTGATGATGATGCCGATACGCGCCAGCGTGCGATCGACATTTTGCGCTTCGACACGTCGCGCTTCCGCGTAGAGCGAATATCGCCGCGACTTCGAGAGCGCGAACGTCGTTCCGCCAAAGAAGTCGCCGCCGATCACCGCACCCTTGTAGAGCCGCGCCGTGTCGTCGATGTCATCTGTGATGTCGCTCCCGCGCCAATGCACGCCCACTCCGGCGCCCACGTACGGACCCCACGGACCGACGCGCAACACCTCGTAACTCGCCTCGGCGTGCACGCTGACATCGTGGAAGGTGCCGTCGATCGGATGGCCCAGGTGATCTTGGCGATCGATGTTCGCCTTGAAGTAATTGAGCCCCACCGCGAGACGTAATCGTGGCGAAAATATCGAGCCGATGTCGAGATCCGCGCCGAACTCGTGCCCCTGCTTTCCGTGATCCGTCCACGCCCAACTGAGAAAGCTGCCGAAGCGGTCGATGCCGAGATGCGCGTGCTCCTCGTCCTGCGCGTGCGCGCGCGGCGCGAACAGCAATAGCGTCGCGAGACTCGCGACTGTGAGACGCGCCGCGCGGAATGTCATTTTCGCGATCATGCCGGAAACCATGCTTCGCACAGCGTGCAAGGAATACGCCTCTCTCACTTGACCGCATCCGACGGTGTCGCCGTCACCACCGGCGTATGGTGCGCGATCTCGATTTCCGCTGCACCGAGCTGCCTGTAGATCTCGAGGTTGATGCGCTGCTGCACGTCCATGTACTCACCGTAGGTTGCACCAGTCAGAGAATACACCGTCTCGGTCAGAATTGCGAAGATGCCGAAGGTAGTGATGTTGGAGCGGTCGAACGTCGCGTTCTTCTCTATCGCAACGGCCGCGCGGATGATCGCCGGCACGCGCGCGAGTTTCTCCGGCGCCGTGTCGTAGGCGATCCCGAATTGCAGGACGACCCGCCGCTTCTCCTGGCCGCGGTAGTTCCGGATGCGGCTCTTGAGCAGATCGCCGTTCGAGATAATGATGAGCTCACCCGAAATGCTCCGCAGCCGTGTTGATTTGAGCCCGATGTGCTCGACCGTTCCGGTCGCGTCGCCGACGTTGATCGCGTCGCCAACGACGAAGGGCTTGTCGAACACGATCGACAGCGCGGCAAAGAGGTCGCCGAGGATGTTCTGCAGGGCGAGGGCGATCGCGATGCCGCCGATGCCGAGTCCAGTCACCAGCGCGGTGATGTTGATCCCGAGATTGGCGAGGATCACGAGGAGCACGATCAGCCAGAGCAACACCCGCACGGCGATCCCGACGACGTTGATCGACATCCGCGTTCCCGCATCCGCCGCGCGATGGTTGGCGATACGCTCCGACCAGAACTGCACCCAGCCGCCCGCCCACACGCCGGACTGCAACAACACGCACACCATCACGACGAGATGCCAGACATGCTCGTGATGCGGATTCAGCGTGAGCCCGAGCGAGCCGGCCCAGAGCGCGACGATGAGGATGAAGTACGAGCGTGCGCGCCTGCAGGTGAGCTCGAAGAGCTCCTGGAGATGCGACGGCGGAACCGCCCGCTTCTTCGCGCGCCGCGAGATGAAGGTTTTGAGGAGGTAGGATGCCGCAAACACCACTACGAAGGTGCTGAGTGCGGTGATCCATTGGGTCAGGCTGTTCGACTGGAGCTCTTGCACGGTAACTTGAGAGGAGAGAGGTGCGAAATGCCTACCACGCAGCGGACGACGGACGCAAGGCGCGCGGGACCCGAATCAGGGGGCCGTCCGTGGACGCTCGTGTACGATGGATCGTGCAACGTGTGCAGCCGGCTCGTGCGACGCGTGCAGAAGTGGGACTCGCGCCACGTGATCCAGGCGGTCGCTTCACAGAACGATACCGTGGCGACGCGCTTCCCGTGGATCTCCCGGGAGGCGCTTGACGAATCGATGCATGTGATCGCGGCGGACGGCCGGACGTGGAGCGGAGCCGCCGCGGCGCGGCAACTCCTCGCGATCCTTCCATTCGGCTGGCTGCTCGGCTGGCTCTGGGGACTGCCGACCTTCGGTCTGCTCGCGGACAAGGGCTATCGCATCTTCGCGCGCAATCGATATCGATTCGGATGCAGCGACCACTGCGAGGTGGAGCTGAAGGACCCGACGCCGACGGCCGCACAGGTCGTTACGCCGACCGAGTAGCGAGGCGCCCCCGCGCGCGCTCGGGCGTGACGTCCGTCCACGCATCGATCGCGTCGCACGCATCACAGTGATGGCAGCGCCAGTCCGCCTCCACCGCTTCGCCGAAATACTCGAGGATGAAGCGCGTGCGGCAACGCGCGGTCTGTGCGTAATCGATGATCGTCTCGAGCGCGCGATGATCGCGTTCGCGACGCTCTTCGTACGAGTGCAGGTCCGCGCTGAGGTCGACGGCAGTGAGATGGCCGGCAAGGCGCTCCCAGCTTCCGCCGCGATGCTCGCGCACGAGCCCATGGCGCTTGAGCAGGATCAGCGAGATGCGCGCCTTGCGCGCGGGCACATCGGCGCGATTCGCAAGCTCGGTGAGCGCGACCGGCGTGAGCATCGGATACGTCTCGAGCACGAGCGCGACGCGCGCGGCTTCCTGCACCTCGGGATACTTGCCGCCGAGGAAGTAGGACTGGATGCGCCGATCTTCGACGCGATAGAGGAGCGTGCACGTCGCGGGCTCGCCGTCGCGCCCCGCGCGACCAGCCTCTTGATAGTACGCCTCGATCGAGCCGGGGAAATGATAGTGCACGATGAAGCGAAGGTGGTGCTTGTCGATGCCGAGTCCGAAGGCATTGGTCGCAATCATCGCGATGATCTCGTCGGCCATGAACGCGTCCTGCATCTGCTTGCGATCGGCCGCGGTCATCTTGCCGTGATAGATGCCGATGTGATGCTTCTCGCGAAGCGCCTCGTACAGCCGCTCGGCCTCCTTGATCGTCGCGACGTAGATGATGCCGCTTCCCTGCGTGCTCTCGAGAATGCGCTTGAGCGCTGCGTCCTTCACCTGCTGGTTCACCGTGCGACACACCTCGAAGCGCAGATTCGGGCGTGCGAAGCCGGTGATCGTGATGAGCGGATCGCGCATGCCCAGCTGGCGCGCGATGTCCTTGCGCACCGTATCCGTGGCGGTGGCCGTGAGCGCGAGGATCGGCGGGCTGCCGAGGCGCTTGGCGATCGAGCCGAGGACGAGATAGTCGGGACGGAAGTCGTGGCCCCACTGGCTCACACAGTGGGCTTCGTCGACGACGAAGAGGCTAACCTTGCGCGTGAGCAGCTTCTCGAAGAAATCGCGATCCTTGAAGCGCTCGGGGGTGAGATAGAGAATCTCGCCCGTGCCATCTTCCATTTTCTGCTGGGTGTCGCGCGCTTCGGATGTCGAGAGATGCGAATGCATCGCGAGTGCGTCGACCCCGTGCGATGCGAGCTTATCCTGCTGGTCCTTCATCAAAGCGATCAACGGGCTGACGATGACCGTGAGCCCCGGAAGCATCAGCGCGGGAAGCTGGTAGACGATCGACTTGCCACTGCCGGTGGGCATTACGACGAGCGCATCGCGGCCCGCGAGCAAGGCCTCGATCGACTCCCACTGTCCTTCCTGAAACTCTTCGTGCCCGAACCGCTCGATCAATACTCTTCGAGCGGCGTCGCGTGAGCGAAGCGCCGGTGCCATGCGCCGACGTTTCGCATGATTCGTTCCCGGGAGTTACGGCTTGGGCATCTGGATCATGGGTATGGCTGAACCCGTTACCTGCGGCATCTTGCCGTCCCATCGCTTCGCCATCTCGTACTGCACGAGTGTCGGCGTGACGCTCTGCGCAAGGAGGATGTTCGCCTTCGCCTGCGCCTCGGCTTCGGCGAGGATGGCCTTCGCGCGGCCGGCGCCCTTGATCGAATCGCCCTGCGCCTGGAACTTGTTTTTCTGCAGCTCGTTCTCGGCCGTGAGCGACTGCTGTTGCATCACGTTTTTCTGATTGATCGCTTCGATGACGGCCGGCGGTGCGCGCAGCTCATTGATCGTGAACTGCTTCACGATGATGCCGTACTGGCTCAGTCGCGACGCGATCAGCTTCTCGACGCGCCCCGTGACCTCGGCCTTTTTCGGGCCGATGATGTCGGCGATGGCCTCATTACCGACGATTTCCTGCAGCGCCTGTCGGATCGCCTGCTTCACGTACGTGTGCTCGATCGTCTCGACATCCGAACGAAAGGTCGTGTAGAGCGACGGCACCATGCGCGGATCGAGCTCGAACGACATCGAGACGTCGAGGGAGAGCGGCTGTCCTTCGACGGAGTTGACGTTGATCTCGTCGTTGTTCGTCGAGCCTTCGTTCAGTCCCTTCGTGAGGACGAGCGTCTGCATGAAGGTCGGGTACTCCTGGACGCCCGTCGTGAGCGGATTGCGAAGATGGATCCCGGGGCCGTACGGCGTCGGATCGACGCCGCCGCCGGTGCGATGGATGATGATGCCGACGTGTCCGGGGTTCACGTACGTAGTGCTGGTGAGCGCGAAGATCAGTACGGCGAGTACGCCGAGCCCGATGAAAACCAGGCGCAGTGCTGCGGAGATGTGCGGCCGGTCTGTGTCGACCATGTAATGAGCTCCTCCAGGAGGTGCGTTAGACGATTCCCTTCATGGCTTCGCGAAAACATTCGGGACAGATCCGCTCACCGCTTTCGAGGCGCACCAGTTGCTCCTCGGCGTGCTCGCCGTGAACCGGGCAGACCCGCTCTGCCTCGCGCTCGATCTCCTGCCGATTCCTGTTCTGCTGCGCACGGAGGCCGAGCGAGGTGGAGCTTCGCGTGACGTAAAAAACAAGGGCCGCGATCGTCGCGATGGAGGCGACGAACAGGAGGCCCTCGAGGAGTATCTCGATCATTGTACCGTAGACTATGGTGATACGGACAGGGTCGCAAGCTATTCGCGAGGCGCGGCGGCAGCGCGGGGCATGACTCTTCCGTAGAGCGACGGCGATTCTCTTCTCTTGCACGGGATGCATGGTGACCAACGAAAATCGCTCTCCCCGCCGCGGTGCGGTGGCCGGCGGCGCATCGAATGCGCCTGTCGGACCGGAGGTCGGCACGCGTCTGTCGGCGCAGGAGATTCACGACAACGTGCTGCAGGCAGCCAAGGAGGAGATGAGCCGCCCGGCGTGGGATCTCGTGTGGTCCGCGGTTACGGCGGGGCTCACGATCGGCTGGAGCTTCGTCGGCGGCGCGTACGCGGCGACGCTGGTGGCGCCGGAGTACCGACAGGCGATATCGGCGGCGGTCTATCCGCTTGGGTTCATTCTCGTGATCATCGGGCGCAGCCAGCTCTTCACCGAGAACACGCTGGAGCCCGTGATCCCGGTGCTTGCGCATCCGTCTCGGGCGACGGTCGCGAAAATGCTCCGGCTGTGGGCGATCGTGCTCGCCGGGAACATGGCGGGATCGGCGGCCTTTGGGGCGCTCTTCGCCAACACATCGGTGGTGACGCCGGCCGTACGGGAGAGCATGCTCGCCATCGGCGGAGCGCTCTTCGATGGCGGCTTCGGGACGCAGTTCTACCATGCGATCTTTGCCGGGTGGCTGATTGCGCTGACAGCGTGGCTTGTGGCGGCGACCTCCCAGACCGGGGCCCAGATCTTTCTGATCTGGCTGACGACGGCGCCGATCGCAGCGCTCAACTTCCGGCACTCGATCGCGGGGAGCGTCGAGGTCTTTTTCGTCGCGGCGAGTGGCCACGCGACGTGGGCGGCCGCAGGGATGTTCATTCTGCCAGCGGTGATGGGCAATATCGTCGGTGGCGTCACCTTCGTGGCGATGCTGAACCACGGGCAGGTGTCGACGGCTGTGGTTGCCCGAGCCAGGCGGAAGCGTTAGCCTTTTCTGAGCTTTACCGGCACATTTTGCCACCCGATTGCAACGTTGCTGCACATCGGCGCGGCTCGTCGTGTACTCGAATGAATCACTCAAGCGTGCTCTTCCATTCCCGTCGCACCGCTCCGATGACTCGCACGCTCCGGCTGATGGCCGTGGGCTGTGCGCTTCTCGTCGCACCGGCGCTCGCACGGGCGCAGGAGGGAGCGCGCGAGGCGCCGGCGTACGACGCGAAGGCCCTCGACGCCCCGAAGCCGTTCGCGGCGTTCAGCGCATCCGCGATGTCGCTGCGGGATAGCCTGGTGTCACTTGCACGGGCACAGGTCGGAAAGAGGTACGTGCACGGTGGACAGACGCCAGCGCGTGGTTTCGACTGCAGTGGTCTGGTTAGCTATATCGTTGCGGCGCTTCACATTGTGGTGCCTCGCACAGCTGCGAGGCAGGCCTTCGCCGGCGTTGAGGTGCCCGCGGACACGTCGCAGCTCCTGCCGG
>JBDTJH010000142.1:0-10145 GCA_039935955.1 Gemmatimonadaceae bacterium | reverse complement strand
GTTGTCCGTCATAGCTCGACTGTCGCCGACGCGCTTGGAGAAAAGACATCGAGCGAGTTCTCGCGCTGCCAGCTCGCGATATCCGCCAGCGCGCGAGCGGCGAAGAGCTCGCGCTTCTTCCGCTTGTCGCGCTCCGGCTTTGCGAGGTCGTCGAGCAGACCGAAGTTCGCGTTCATCGGCTGGAAGTGCTTGGGGTCCGCCTCGCGCAGATAGCGATACAGCGCGCCGAGCATCGTGGTGCCCGGCGGGACGACCGCCTCCGCGCCGGCGAGCACTCGCGAAAGATTGATCCCCGCGAGCAGCCCTGTCGCGCTCGACTCGGTATACCCCTCGACGCCCGTGATCTGCCCCGCGAGAAAGACCTTCGCGTCGTCGCGCAGCGTGAGCGCCGGCGTCAGCGCCGCTGGCGAGTTGACGTACGAGTTCCGATGGATGCTTCCATGGCGCAGGAACTCCGCATTCGCGAGCCCCGGAATCGCGCGAAAGACTTTCTCCTGATCGCCGATGCGAAGGCGCGTCTGGAAGCCGACGAGATTCCACATGCGCCCCGCGCGATCTTCCTGGCGGAGCTGCACCACCGCGTACGCGTCGCGTCCCGTGCGTGGATCACGCAACCCGACTGGCTTGAGCGGCCCGAAGCGGAGCGTCTCGCGCCCGCGCGCGGCCATCTCCTCTACCGGAAGGCAGCCTTCGAAGTACGGCGCCTTGTCGAACTCGTGCGCCTGATACTGATCGCCAGCGACGAGCGCATCGATGAACGATTCGTACTGCTCGCGTGACAGCGGACAGTTGAGATACGCACCTTCCTCACGCTCGGCCTCCGTCTCACCCTTGCCGTAGCGCGACGCCTTGAACACGACGCTATGGTCGATGGAGTCATACGCAACCACAGGCGCGATCGCGTCGTAGAATGACAGCGCGTCGACGCCGAACCGCGCGCGCAGCGAAGTCGCGAGGGCATCCGACGTGAGCGGGCCCGTCGCGATCACCGACGGCGAAGGAATCGTGGTGATCTCGCCGCGCTCGATGCGAATGCGCGGATGCGACTCGAGCCGAGCCTGCACCGCGCTCGCGAACACCACGCGATCCACCGCGAGCGCGGTGCCGCCCGGAACGCGCGCTTCGTCCGCTGCCCAGAGGATCAGCGAGCCGAGCGCGCGCATCTCGGCCTTGAGCAGCCCGTGCGCATTGGATGTGTCGGTGCTCTTGAAGGTGTTGCTGCAGACGAGCTCCGCGAGCGACTCGGTCTGGTGCGCCGCCGTCTTCACGACGGGACGCATCTCGTACACCACCACCTCGTGCCCACGCTCGGCCAGCTGCCACGCGGCCTCGGAGCCTGCGAGGCCTCCACCTACAATAGTTACCGGCACTTCGGCCGTCACTTAACCCGCCGCGACGGCCGGCTCGAGCTCGGGCGCTGCGACCTCCCACTCATTGCCGCACTTCATGCACTTCCGATAATCGCCCCGCGCTTTCGTCGACTTCATCTCGGCGCCCATGAAGTGGCAGTCCGGGCATTCCTCGAGAATCGGCTTGTTCCAGGCGATGAAATCGCAGTTCGGATGGTTCGCGCAGCCATAGAACGCGCGACCACCGCGCTTCGAACGAAGCTGGATGATGTCGCCCCCATCTTTCGGGCACTTGATCCCCGTGGGCAGCGCGCGCGTGCCGCGGCACTTCGGGAATCCGCTGCAGCCGAGGAATTCGCCCGAGCGTCCCTGGCGGATCACCATGAACTTGCCGCACTCGTGACAGATCTCCGTCGTCATCACGGCGGGCTTGCGATCGCGGCCGAGCGGCCGCGTGTACGTGCACGCGGGACGATTCTCGCACGCGAGATACGGCCCGAAGATTCCACCCTTCGCGATCAGCTTGCCGCCATCCGTCGGACAGCGCTCCGTCTCCAGCATCGACAGATCGTGCGCCTGCGCGATGAGCTCTTCGACATTCGCCGCGTTGAGCGAGACGGAGAATGGATCCCAGAAATCCTCGAGCACGCGCTGCCAGCCGATCGTCCCCGCTTCGACCTTGTCGAGCTCTCCTTCCATCCCGGACGTGAACTCCACGTTGAAGATGGCGGGGAACTGCATGACCATGATCTTCGCGACGGTCTCGCCGAGCGGCGTCGGCGTGAAGCGGCGCTGCTCGAGCAACACGTAGTGACGATCCGCGAGCACCGAGATGATCGACGCATAGGTAGAAGGTCTGCCTATGCCGAGCCGCTCGAGCTCCTTGACGAGACTCGCTTCGCTGAATCTGCCGGGCGGCTCGGTGAAGTGCTGCTTGGGAACGATCTCCTTCACCGGAATGCGCTCGTTGAGCGCGACTTCGGGAAGCGCCTGCTCGTCCTCGAGCGCGCGCCCGTCGCCTTCCTCGTGCGCTTCGCGATACAGCGTCAGGAAGCCCTCGAATTTCACGATGCTTCCCGTGCTACGGAACAGGTAGTCGCGCTGTCCGTCTGCCTTGCGCCCCTCGTTGCCGTCGATGAGGAAGTCGACGGTGGTCGTGTCGAAGACCGCCGGCGCCATCTGCGACGCCATGAAGCGCTTCCAGATCAACTCATACAGCTTGTACTGCTCGGCCGACAGAAACTTCTTGACGTGCTCCGGACGGCGCGTCGGATCCGTGGGACGCACCGCTTCATGCGCGTCCTGCGTGTTCGCCTGCCCCGACTTGCCATAGAGCTGCGCGCTCTTCGAAAGGAACTGCGCGCCGAAGAGCGTCGTCAGATAGTCGCGCGCCTGCTGCGCCGCGAGCTCGGAGATACGCGTTGAGTCCGTACGCATGTACGTGATGAGACCCACCGCGCCCTCGGCGCCCAGCTCGACGCCTTCGTACAATCCCTGCGCGACGCGCATTGTCTTCTTGCTGCCGAAGCTCAGCTTCTTTGCGCCTTCCTGCTGTAGCGTGCTCGTGGTGAACGGCGCCTGTGGATTCTTGCGGCGCTCGCGGCGGCGAAGATCGGTGACCTGGAATGACTCGCGCGACTTCACCGCGTTGACGATGTCCATCGTGTCGCGCTCGTTGCCGAGCTCCGTCTTCTTGCCATTCACCTGGTGCAGGCGCGCGGTGAACTTCTGCCCTTCTTTCTCGAGCAGCGCCTCGATCGACCAGTACTCGACCGGATTGAACGCACGAATCTCGCGCTCGCGCTCGACGATCAGCCGAAGCGCCACGGTCTGCACTCGCCCGGCGGAAAGACCCTTCCGAACCGTCTTCCATAGTAGCGGGCTCGCCTTGTAGCCGACGAGACGGTCGAGCACGCGACGGGCCTGCTGCGCGTGCACCTTCTTCTCGTCGATGACGCCGGCGTTCGCGATCGCGGCATGCACTGCGTCGCTCGTGATCTCGTGGAAGAGCACGCGCTCAGGCGCCGGCGTTCCCTTCTGCTTGATCGTTTCGGCTACGTGCCAGGCGATCGCTTCGCCCTCGCGATCAGGATCGGTCGCGATATAGACGTGCGACGCAACCTTCGCCGCTCCGCGCAGCTCGGCGAGGGTTTTCTCCTTACCGGGAACCGGAACGTACTTCGGCGCGAAGCCGTGCTCGATGTCGATGCCGAGCCCCTTCTCGGGGAGATCGCGGACGTGACCGACGGTCGCGCGAACGCGGTATTCGGAGCCGAGATACTTACCGATCGTCTTCGCCTTCGCCGGCGACTCGACGATCACCAGGGACTTGCCGGCCATCCCGGGAACGTCGAGCTCGGGAATGTCGTTGCGCGACGATTTCTTCTTCGCGGGTGCGCGCTTCCGCTGCGCTGCCGGAGCGGCAACCGCTGCGCTGATCGCCTTCTTCGCGCGCGTCTTCTTCGTTACGAGCGCGACGGCTCCATCTACCTCGGTAGACGCCGCGGCTCCGGATACCTCCGCAACGCTCGCGGCCGCCGCCTTTGCGGGGCGCGCGCGCTTCGTGGCACTCGTTGCAGTCTTAGCCTTTTTCCTTGTTGCCATTTATCAGTGCACCGTCACATTGTCGCCGTTGAGACCATCATCGAGATAGCCCACGCCTTCCATTAATGCCCGGATGTCGTCGATCGCGATTCGGCCGTCGATCTGCTGAAGCGCTCGCTCGATCAGCTGCTCCAGCTCGGCCGAGGACAGCAGACCGGATCCGCTGAGGGCGATGAGATGCCCCCATGCCTCCGGTGCGAACCGTCCTCGTTCGTGCGGTCCAAGCACTCTGAATGTCATTTCGTCTCCCGAGGGCCACGCTGCACACTATCTACGATTGCTGCCGGCCATCGCCACAAAATCAACGCGAATCGTATCCAATCGCGGAATATATTAAAAACAAAGGAATTAGCGCGTTCGTTCCACTGCCACTTCGGCAAGGTAGCCAAGCTGTCAAGTGAGAGCAAGCCGGGCTATCGTGGCTATAAGTTGTTGCGATTTAACGACTTCCACATCAATTACGTGATCCGCTTCCAGATAGCCTGCCTCGCGCTCCGTAAGGAGCTTTCGAAGCGTCGCCAGCGGGTCGGCCGACTGTAACAACGGACGAATCCTGCGTCCCCGCAAGATCCGACCGATCGCGACTTCCGCTTTGACTCTGAGGTAGATCATACGCGCGGGGGGGCGTAAAAGTGCCGTCGCGCCAGGAATAGTAGTCCAGCCACCGCCCGGCGCGAGGATCATTCCGTTGCTTAGAGCGAGCTCTCGCGTGAGCGCCAGCTCGAGCGCGCGGAAGCCTGACTCCCCGACGTCCGAGAATATCTGCGCGACGGATTTTCCCTCGCGACGCTCGATCTCCGAATCGAAATCGAGAAAGGCGCGGCCGAGTCGTCGCGCGACGCGGCGACCAACGGTCGACTTCCCGGAGCCGGGAAGTCCCACGAGGATGACGTGGGGACTACTCGTGACGCTAGGCTCGGTCGTGGATTCGTCCGGCAATGTGTGCGACGTAGGCGTCGTGATTTCGCTTCGTCTCTGTCACCGAGTCGCCACCAAACTTTTCGAGCATCGCCTGAGCGACGATGAAGCAGACCATCGCCTCCGCGATTACCCCGAGCGCTGGAACCGCGGTGACGTCGCTCCGCTCGGCCGTCGCCGCTGCGGGAGTGGAGCTCGCGAAGTCAACGGTGCCGAGCGGGCGCATGAGCGTGGAGATCGGCTTCATCCCGACACGCACGATGAGTGGCTCACCGGTCGTGATCCCGCCCTCGAGGCCGCCCGCGCGATTCGTGCGGCGATTCACGTTGCCGGTGCGCGCGCGATCGGCGTGGAGCTCGATCTCGTCGTGCACATCGGAGCCTGGAATGCGCGATGCTTCGAAGCCGATGCCGATCTCGACGCCTTTCACCGCGGGGATCGACATGATCGCGGCGGCGAGTCGACCGTCGAGCTTGCGGTCCCATGAGACGTGCGAGCCGAGTCCGACCGGCAGCCCATCGCAGATGACCTCGACGATGCCGCCGAGCGTGTTGCCTTCCTTCTTCGCAGCATCGATGCGCTCGATCATCTTCGCCTCGGCGCTCGCGTCGAGCGTGCGAAGCGGCGAGGAGTCGACGGCGGCGTTCAGCTCCGCGGCGGGCGGAAAGTCATCGGGGCGCGCGGCGTCGATGCCGCCGAGATGCGTGACGTGGCTCCCCGCGGTGATGCCGAAGTCGCCGAGAAATTTTCGGCAGATCGCGCCGGCGGCGACGCGCGCTGTCGTCTCGCGTGCGGAGGCGCGCTCGAGGATGTCACGCGCGTCGTCGCGATCGTACTTGAAGACGCCGGAAAGATCGGCGTGGCCGGGGCGCGGCCGCGTGACCGCGCGCTTGCGTGGCGCGGGGTCGCCGTCGCGCGGTGCGGAGTCCATGATCTCCGTCCAGCTCTTCCAATCGCGATTCGGTATGAGCATCGAGATCGGCGAGCCGAGCGTCTCGCCGGCGCGAAGGCCGGAGAGGAATTGCGCCGCATCCTGCTCGATCTGCATGCGACGACCGCGCCCATAGCCCTGCTGCCGGCGCACCAGGTCGATGTCGACGTCGGCGGCGAGAAGCGCGAGGCCGGCCGGCATCCCCTCGAGGATCGAGATGAGTGCGGGCCCGTGTGATTCACCGGCGGTGGTGAAACGGAGCATGTTGTTGATTCGAGGAAATCCGGATTGCGGCGAGGCGCATGGATAAAGTACGACCGCCCGTCGCAGATCGCGACGGGCGGTCGACAAAGCTTACTACGACTGCGGGGCTAGGTGCAGGCTGCCAACTGCCCTGCGGTCACCGTTACGATCACGACACCGTGAGCGGTCGCGCCGACCAACACAACGTTGCCACCGGCGATCGGAGCGGACTTGATCGGACCAATAACGGGATCGCGCGTCGGGACGGTGAGACACACCCGGAAGTTGTTCGTATTATAGACCTCGAGCTGCGGCTGGCTGGACGCCGCGAAGAGGAGCTTGTTGCCGGTTGGGCCGGGACCCGGAATTCCGGCGTTCTGCGGGTGAAAATCGATACCCGCGTTGCCAGACGAGGTCTGGAGCAGCCCCTGGAGGCGCAGCGTGGCGTCGAACAGATAGGTAGAGTCAGCGCGCACACCGGAGAGCTCGCCGTCGAAGTTGATCGCCACACCGGAGACCGGAGTCGAGGTGTTCGCGATGAAGTCCGTGACGAGGAACGAGCCGGAGACACCGTTGTCTTCCGAGGGAACCGGAAGCGCGTGGGTTATACCCTTCGAGTCGACGAACGTGGTAACGAAGCCGACAGTCGGATCGTACAGCATCGCGCGGCTGTTTGGCTGCGCGCCCGTACCGCCGGCCGCTCCACCTTCGCCGATCACTGCGCGACGGAAGTTGCCGGAATTGCGTGTGAAGGTCGTGTCGCGGAAGCCGAGCAGCGGCACCTTGACCACGATCGAATAGTAGGACGTGTCGACGCCGGTGATGAACTGCTGACGGAAGGGGACGATCGCCCCGGTCGAGCCAATGCCCTGCGCCGCGAAGCGCTGGACCTGGAGCGTATCCTTCGTTTCGACTGACTGACCTTCCGCCTGCTCGAAGAAGAAGTGCGACTGGTGCGTATTCAGATTCTCCCAGCGAACGGTACCCTGGTTGGTAAAGGGAGTCGTCTGGCCGGGCGTCGGCGTCGTCGAGTAGACGAGCACGACATCGCCGCACGGAGATCCGGGAGCGACGGCACCCTTACAGGTGGCCGCGAGATACTGCGGGCGATCGCTGAAGACGTAGTCCGTGATCGTCTCCGTGAGCACACCGTTCGAGCCCGTGGCGGACGTCACCGACTGCGCGAGCAGGATCGGTAGCGGATAGCGATAGACTTCGCTCTGCGTGTTCGTGTTGACGTAGCTGATCAGCGTACCACCGGAGTTCGCCACGAGCAGCGTGTCTCCCATGGTGCCGTTGCGATCGACCGGCCACGGCGCGAGTCCCCAGGGGCGCGAGCCCACTGAAATCGGCGTGTGGAAGGTCGAGTCGTTCAGGTTGAAGACGTCGAGCTCGTTGCGCTCGATGTTGCTGAGGTAGATGCTGTTGGTCGGCGGGTGATAGATCGCGTCGGCCACGAGACCGCCGGCCGCGAGCGGCGTGGTGAGCCCCGCAACTACTATCACTGTATCAGTGCGAATGACGCCGCCATTTCCGACCGGCGTGCGAGCATAGTCACGGGTGTTCGCGTTGCGGGCGAATGCCTGGACCTGCAGCGACGTCGGGAAGGACGTAACCGGGAGATTCATTCTGAAGGTATGCGTGTACGAGCTCGTACTCGCCGGCACCGCGATCGAATCCGCGGAGAAGAACGGCGTGCCACTGGGCAAGTTGCGCACTTCATAACCGACCCAGGTGATCCCCGAGCGGTCGCGTGCCTCGACGTGGATCGTGTCGCGGCTTTCGATCCGCTTCGCGATCTGGAAGTCGACGACCGGAGTCGTGTTCGACGGAACGATGTTGGTGACGAAGAGCGAGACCGGAGCGCCAAGCGTCTGACGGCCCAGCGAATCGATCATGAATGGAGTGATCGTGAGCGTGCCCGTGCTCGCACCGACGAGGCTCAAAGCCGTGTCGAGGGTGATCGAGTCCAGCAGCGGGCTCGAGAAGAGAACGGAATCGCGGAACGGCGTCGCGAAGACACCCGAAGCGATGTAGCCGAGCCCCTTCACCTTCGACGACGACTTGCCGCTGATGTTGACGGCGAGCGAGAAGCCGACGACCGCAGTGTCGGTGCTGTGCGGGTTCGTGATCACGACCGCAGCTGCACCACCGCCGCCTGAAGTGATCAGCAACGTGTCGGGGTGAGCGGCGTTGTGCGCGCCGTCCATCGCGGTCGCGACGACGGTTATCTGCGTGCCCGTCGGAATCGTCGACGGAATGTTGAGCGAGTACGGAATGTCGACCGACGTGACTGCGGTGTGGAACGTCGTGTCGAAGCCGCCGGCGAGTCCAGGCGCGGAAACGCGGGCATGGACCGTGAGCAGCCCGAGGTTGTCCGTGGCGTGCGTGGTGAACGAGACGGACGAGTCGGTGGACGAGGTTTGCGTCAGCGTGACCACTGGCCGCCCGGTGTCGCAGGTGGCGCAGGTGGACCCGCTTCCCTCGCCGCACGCGCCGATGATGGCGACGACGGCCAGACCGAAGGCGGCCGCGGCAAGGCGGCGCGCCGGGGAGAGTCGTGCGGAGTTGGGATTCATATGGTCAGGTCTCAGCGGATTAACGGTCGCTACCGGGAGCGCCGAGCTTCTCGCCTTCGTCGACGATGTGCGGCGTAACCAGAATCAGGAGGTCGTTCTTGTCCTCTTCCGTGCGCGTCTCGCCGAACAGCTTGCCGAGGAACGGCAGGTCGACGAGGAGCGGAATGCCGACCTTCGACTGCGTCACCGAGGTGACCGTCAGTCCGCCGATCACGGCAGTCTCGCCATCGCCGACGAGGAGCTCGTTGTCGGCGCGCTGCTTGAGGAACGTGTATCCAAGGTCGGACGCGGCCGCCTGGAGCTGCGAGCGCTCGGCGTGCAACGTCATGAGAATCTTGCGGTTGTTCGTGATGTGCGGCGTGACCGTGAGGATGATACCGGTCTCCTTGAACGACACCGTAGCGCGTGGCGCCGATGCCGCCGTTCCGCCCTGGCTGAGCGATCCGATATCGATGATTCGAATCGGCGTCTCTTCACCGGAGAGGATCTCGGCCTTGCGATTGTCGAGCGTCACAATGCTCGGCTCGGCCTGAACATCGGCGAGCCGGACTTCCTGCAGAGCGTCGAGGAACGACGTCAGATTGAACTTGCCGAGCGCCGTCGAGAAGATGAGCGAGAGGGCCGGGTTGACGACGCGGGCGTTGGCGTTGGACACCGCCGCGAGCGAGTTGCCGCCGATCTCGATCACGTTTTGCGCCTTCGAGTACGGAGTTCCGGTGACTGCATCCGGTACGCCGTCGCCGTTCGTGTCGACCGGCTTGAAGGTAGACGGGTCGGTGCGCTGCATCAGCGCATTGAAGAACGTGCCGTTGGAGCCGAAGTCGTAGCTGACGCCAATGTCCTCGATGTTCGTGCGGTTGACGAGGATGATCTTCGCCTTGATCGAGACCTGTGGCGTGCGAACGTCGAGGTCCTTCACATAGTTGGAGATTTCCTGGAGCCGCGACGCGACATCGGTGACGAGGAGACGGTTGGTCGCCGAATCAGCGGAGACATCACCGCGGATCTGGCAGTTCGTGCCGACGGAGCCCGGCGTGGTGCCCGGTCCGCATTCCTTCGAGAGGAGGCTCTTGACGGTGGTGACGAGCGTCGCAGCGCGAGCATAGTTCACCGAGATGATCTGCGTGGTGAGCGGCTCGGACGCCTGCTGCTTCGCGATGTTCTCGTAGCTGTCGACGGCAATGATGCCGTCCTGATCTTCCTTGGCGGCGAGTCCCTGCGCCTGGAGGATCGCGCGGAGCGCGACGTCCCATGGCTGGTCGCGGACTTCCGCGGAGACGTTCCCGGCGACGCCCTTGCCGACGACGATCGTGCGGCCGGAGAAGACTGCGAACGCCGCGATCACGTCGCGAATGTCCGCGTCCTGGTAGGTGACGGTGATACGCGGCTGTGCCGCGGAGGCCGCGAACTTGTTCTGCGCCACCGGAGCGACGCTCGCCCTGCGGAAGGTCGGGTGCACGATCGCAGCATCGGGCGCGATGTCGGGGGCGGCTTCGCCCGCGGCTACGGCGCTGGTGATCT
>JBDTJH010000141.1:0-10121 GCA_039935955.1 Gemmatimonadaceae bacterium | reverse complement strand
TCGGTAAGCTTCGCTTCGCATACGGAGAGACCGGCCGCGAGCCGGGCGTCTACACGACAAACAGCGTTTTCAGTGTAGGCCGCTTCACGGAATACGGCGGCGACGCCTCGGGTATTCTCCGCACGATCTACATGGGACAGGCCGGACTGGTCGGACCGAACTCGGTTGGCAGCGACAGCCTTCGTCCCGAGCGCACTCGCGAGTTCGAAGGCGGACTCGATTTCGGCCTCTTCAAGGGCTGGGCCGACGTAGGAATCTCGTACTACGACTCGAAGACGAGCGACGTCATTTTCCAGGGACCGACACCACCGTCGAGCGGCAGCACGTCGATCATCAAGAACGCCGCAGTGATCACGAACAAGGGTTGGGAAGTTACGACCGACCTGCATCCCGTGCGTGGCCAGCGCTTCAACTGGGATGTCGGGCTGCAGTGGTCGCGCAACCGGAACCTAGTGACGGATCTCAGCGGCTCGACGGATATTCTCGTCGGCTCGCAGGCGATCACCAGCACAGTTGCGCGCGTGGGCTATCCGACGGGTGAATTCGCCGGCTTCGATTTCTATCGCTGCGGCGTGGGGCTGTCGTTGAACGGCGTCGACCTCGATCACACCGCTGCGTCGGCTGGTGGCTGCCTTGCCGCAGACGGCTCGGCGCCGAGGAAGGGAACGCTCTATGTGGCGAGCAACGGCTTCCCGGTGCTCGACCTGAACGACCTCGCCGCGCTTGGTTCTTCGCAGCCCAACTGGACGGGCAGCGTGCACACGAGCATCACGTTCCTGAAGAACTGGAACGTCTCGGCGCTCGTCGACATCAAGAAGGGCGGCTTGGCATTCAACGGAACGCGCGGCGCGCTCTACGTGTACGGCACGCACAAGGACACCGATATTCGCGGACAGACGTTCGTCTTCGGTCCGTCGGCCAATGGCGTGCAGGGCTTCCATGGTGACAAGGCGGTTGCAGGCCCCGGTGCGGGAACGCCGGTCATCATCGACCAGAACTGGTTCGAGGTCGACGGCGGCGCGTTCGGGGGCAACAGCGTCGACTTCCTCGAGGACGCAGGCTACACCAAGCTCCGCGAAGTCTCACTCGGCTACACGTTCACGCAGCCGTGGGTTTCGCGTGTGCTGCGCCTGAACTCCGTCGACCTCCGTGTCGCGGGACGCAACCTGGTCACGTGGACCCACTACTCCGGTCTCGACCCGGAAACGCAGCTCGGCGGTGCGACGCTGGTCGGCGGCTTCGACTGGTTCAACAACCCGCAGACTCGTTCGTTCGTCGTCACCGTTGGACTCAACCGCTAACACGCGAGGAGGAGAGCACATGAAGAAGTCCTATAAGCTCGCGCTCGTCGCGCTCGCTGCATCGACAATTACGGCTACTGGCTGCAACAGCTTCCTGACCGGCGAGGGGTTGACGAACAACCCGAATCAGCCGACCAGCGCGACCGCAGACCAACTGTTCATCGCCATGCAGGTCGCGGTGATGGGCGATTGGGAATCGTATCCCATGAACCTTCTGCCGCTCTGGGTCAACCAGATTGCTGGCGTCAACCGCCAGTGGCAGAGCTATGCGCAGTTCAAATCGGGTACGGACAACCTCACGTCGGACGGACTCTGGATCTCGTTCTATGCGTCGGGCGGCTTGGCCGACATTCGGCGTGGCGAGACAGCCGCCGCGGCGAATGGAAATCAGAAGGAGGTCGGGCAGTTCCGCGTAATCGAAGCGCTATTGATGGGCACGGCGGCCGACATCTTCGGCGACGTTCCCTACGACTCAGCCTTGACGCCGTTCCCGATATTCGATCCGCAAGCTGCCGTGTACGCGCACGTGCAGGCAGTTCTGGATTCAGCGATCACGGATCTCAGTGGAGCAGGCGGCGGAGCGGGGGCCGATTTCTACTACGGAAACAACTTCGGCCAGTGGACCGCGCTCGCACACACGCTCAAGGCGCGCTTCTACATGCACACGGCCGAGAACGCGGACCTCTCCTACAACAACGCAATCCTGGGCCAGGTTCTGACCGAGACGGCGGCGGGTATCTCAACTGTCGGCGGATCCTTCAGTACCAAGCACACGACCACGACGTTCGAGACAAACCTGTTCTACGAATTTTTGGTCGGCTCGCGAGCGGGCGATGTCGAGCCCGGCGCCGAGCACATAAATCTGGCGAAACAGCTCAACGACAACGCTGAGCTGGCGTCGCTCTATTCGACGAACAACCAAGGTCAGTACGTCGGATCTGCGGCCGGTGCATCCGCGGGAAGCAATATCTCGACCTTCATCTTCCCGTCGGACTACTCGATGGGTATCGTCACCTACTCGGAGAATTTGCTTCTCTCCGCTGAGGCCCACTACCGGCTCGGACAGGCGGGACCTGCGCTCACCGACTACACGACCGAGCGTGCGGCCTACGGCGATGCTGGTGCGCCGATCCCAGCTGGGGCGAACGGCCTGCTCGTCGGAATTCTCGAGGAGAAGTACGTGCGCAACTTCCTGAGTCCCGAAGTCTATTTCGACTACCTCCGGACGTGTGTGCCGAACATACCGATTCCTGCAAACGCGTCGACGAGCTTTCCCTTCATCCCGCCGCGGCTTCCGTACAGCTATACGGAAAGAACGACGAACCCGAAGACGCCTGCCGATCCGGTGGCGAATACGGCGTGGCCCAAGCATCCAACCGGCCCGGCTGGCCTCGTGTGCTCCGGACAGGTGGGACGTCCTTGATCCTGTTGCGTGTTGCCGCACGTCCGGCCGGAGCCGGTCGGACGCGCGTGCAGCAACCGTCCATTGCTACGTATCGACCATCCATGTTTGAGGAGCGTCACCCATGATCAAATCGAAGTTGATGCTTGGGGCGGCGGTATTGATCGCCGTCGTCGCAGGCTGCTCGAAAAACGAGACTAATGGTATCACGGGCACAACGCAGTACACGTCCGTCCAGCTCGCCGATGACCCGGCGGCCTTCAATCTTGCGGTCGGCGACTCGCTTTCATTTGCACCCACGGCGACACTGGAGCCGCAGGGCGTGCTAGTCTCGAACGGAACGGATAACATGACCTACGCGATTGCCAATACGGCAGTTGCGGAGATCAACGGAAGCGGGTATGTGCAAGGAGTCTCCGGCGGAACGACCGCGCTGCTGATCACGTACACCGACGTCAACCACGCTTTCACCACGACGACGCTCTCCGTGCCGATTACGATCGGTCCTGTACCGTAATACGTCTCGATACGCGAAAAAGAATGCGCCCGATCGGTTTTCCGATCGGGCGCATTTTCGTTTTCGATGCTAGCGACGGTGCGGCGGTCAGTCCGGAATCGCGCCTTCCGGGAGCACGAAGGTCAGCGGATCGACGACCTTGCCGTTGACGTGAATCTCGTAGTGCACGTGTGGGCCCGTCGAGAGCCCCGTGCTGCCGACGTTCGCGATGATCTGGCCGCGCTTCACTTTCTGCCCGGCGCGCACCACGATCTTTGAGCAGTGCGCGTACTTGGTGACGATCCCGTCGCCATGATCGATCTCGAGCACGTTGCCATAGCCCGTCTCCCACGTGACGAGCCGCACGATGCCACCGGCCGGCGCGACGATCGGCGCGCCCATCGGCGCGCTCACGTCGATCCCCTCGTGCGGACGCGCGTAGTGCAGAATCGGATGGAAGCGCGAGAGCGAGAAGTTGCTGGAAAGCCAGCCCGCCGTCGGCATGATCGACGGAATTCGCTCCATCCGCTCGCTGTTGTGCGCCAGCGTCCCCGTCACCTCGGCGAAGCTCGCCGCGAGAGAGTTCGCGCGCTTGATCATCCCGTCGATGTCGCTCGTGCTGCCGACGGTCATCTCGCTCACGCCACCGATCGCAAGCGTCGAAGCAGCGCTACCGTCGGAGTGCTGTGCGGCGGAGTCGGCCGAGAGTCCGGCCAGGAGACGAATCTGCTGGTCGCGCCGGCCAATTGCGCGAAGGGTGTCGTCGAGGCTGTCGAGGCGGGCCTGCATCGTCGTGACGCTGCCCAGGAGGCTGCGATCGTCCGAGTGGCGGAGCGTGAGCGCGACGTGACTCAGCGCGACGCCAACGCCCATCGCCGCAACCAGACCAACGGCGCTCGCTCCGATCGCGAGCCGTTTCACGAATGTCTCGGAGAGCGAAAAGCTGCGCGGAGAATCCGAGCCGTGGGGAACTACGAGGAAGGTCCAACGGCGCTGTGGCGGCATGCAGCTCTCCAAAAGATGCGGACGTCTCTTCATGGAAAAGACTCGCGCGAGAGGCTTCGGTCACGTCTGTATGACCGCGTTACAGGCCCAAATGTCCGAATTCGCCTCACTATTCCAAGTATTTAATTCACAACGACTTACAGTGCCGAAGGTCGGGGGATGGGAATGGTGTCGCGAGGGAAGAGCGGAGCGCCTCGCGTGACCGTCCAGCCACTCGGATCCAGCGAAGCGAGAGCTGCCAATCGCTGGTCGCTCACGACACCGGGCCCACCGAGCTGCTCCCATACCGACTGTGCCTTCTCGGGCATGAAGGGCGCGAGGAGGACGGTCTGAATCGCGAGCTTCCGTGCGAGCGTGGCAAGCGTTTCGTCGAGCGCGGCTGCCTGCGACGGATCCTTCGCGAGCTTCCAAGGTCCCTGGCGATCGACGTACTCGTTGGCGCCATTCACATTGTGCAGTACGGCCTTGAGCGCGTCGTGCAGGAGGAAGCCACCCATGGCTCCCAGATAATCTGCGACATCTGCTGCGTCGTCCGACGTCGACGCGTTGTCGCGCCAAGAGGGGACCACTCGCGCCCGGTACCGGTCGATCATCGCGATCGTGCGACTCGCGAGATTCCCGAAGCCGTTCGCCAGATCCGAGGTGTAGCGCTCCTCGAACCGCTCCCACGAAAAGTTGCCATCCGCATCGAACGGCACCTCGCGCATCAGGAAATATCTGAAGGCGTCCGTACCGAACTTGTCGATCGCCTCGTCGAGGTCTAGCTTCACCCCCGCGCTCTTCGAGAATCGCTCGCCGCCGAGGTTCACGAAGCCGTGTGCCCAGATGCGCTCCGGCAGCGGAAGCCCTGCCGACTCGAGCATCGCCGGCCAGATCACGGCGTGAAAGCGCGTGATGTCCTTGCCGATGACGTGAAGCTGCGCTGGCCAGTGCTGCCTCGGCTCCGCGCCCGGAAAGCCCGTCGCCGTGAGATAGTTCGGCAGTGCGTCGAACCAGACGTACGTCGTCTGCACTTCGCCATCGCTTGTCGGGCGAGGGAAGGGCACGCCCCACGCGAGTCGCGCACGGCTCGCCGACACGTCGTCGAGCCCTTGGCGCAGCAGGCTCAGAATCTCGTTGCGGCGAGACTCGGGCTGCAGGAACTCGGGGTGCGCGTCGAAGTGCGTGAGCAGAAACTCGCGATACGCGCTCAAACGGAAGAACCAGTTGCGCTCTTCCACCCACTCGAGCACTCGCGTCGGATGGACAATGCATCGTCCATCGACGATCTCGTTCTCCTGCTTGAACGCCTCGCATCCGACGCAGTAGTACCCCTCGTACGACTTCTCGTAGAAGTCGTTCGGGCTACGCTCGAAGATCCGCTCAATGAGCGCCTGGACGCCGCTCTTGTGCGAAGGCTCCGTCGTGCGCACGAACTGGTCGTTCGAGATGGCGAGTCGGCGCCACATCGCCTGAAAGGTCTTCGCGACCTCATCAACGAGCGCCTGCGGTGTGAGCCCGCGATCGGCCGCCGTCTGCGCGACCTTCTGCCCGTGCTCGTCCATCCCGATCAGGAACCACACGCTGTCGCCGAGCATGCGATGATATCGCGCGATGACATCGGCACCAATCTTCTCGAACGCGTGGCCTATATGAGGGTCGCCGTTGGCGTAGTCGATCGCGGTGGTGAGATAGTACTCGGCCACGCTATTCGCCGTCCGGCGCTGCGGGTGGCGTCTCGCCGCCGGGACGTCCGCGCCGGCCGCCGCGCCGCCCGCGCCGCCGATGCGGCCGACGGTCGCCTGCGTCGCCGGCCGGCGTGTCGCCGGGAAGCGGCGTGATGGTGGGAGGCGCAGCACGCGCCGCAGGCGCGCTCACGGGCGGCTCCTCCTCGAGCATCGCGTCGCCCGCCGACTCGGCCACCGGCGTATCGTCCTCGAGCTCCTCCACGACCATGCTCGCGCGCTGCTCGAGCTCCGCCTTGAGCTCCGCGAGCGGCACGACGCGCGTGTCGCCCTCGGGTCCGCGCAGCGTCACGCGGTCGCCGAAGATGTCGTTGGCGAGCACCTTCTCCTCGCCGAGCGACGTGACGAGGACGCGCCCTTCCTTCGGAAAGCGCTTGCGGCTCTGCACGTAGTAGTCGTGCTCGTAGCGCAGACAGCACATCAGCCGCCCGCACGCCCCCGAGATCTGCGACGGATTCAGCGAGAGATGCTGATCCTTCGCGACCTGGAGATTCACAGGGCGCAGCTCCGGCAGCCACGACGCGGAGCAGTACTCGCGCCCGCAGCGCCCGATGCCCCCGAGCCGCTTCGCCTCGTCGCGCACGCCGATCTGCTTCAGCTCGATGCGCGTGCGAAACGCTGCGGCGAGATCGCGCACGAGCGCGCGAAAGTCGACGCGCTTCTCCGCCGTGAAATACAGCGTGAGCTTCTTCCGATCCCACTGCCATTCCGCGTCGGACACCTTCATCACGAGCGCGTGCGCCTTCACGCGCTCCGACGCCTTCCGTCGCGCGGACTCATCTTCGTCGGGAAGCTCACCGGCGCGTCGCTCATCCTCGGGGGTCGCGGCGCGGAGCACCTTGCGCTCGGGCGCAGTCGTGCCGCAGCCGTGCGCGCAGCCGCCGCAGCGCGTCGCCGCACGCTCGCCGATCGCGTGCACGCGCCCGAAGTCCTCGCCGCGATCCACCTCGACGATGACGGGCGACTCGACGCGCGGAGCTTCCTCGCCATCCCAGAGGAAGAACTCCTTGCGCTTCCCCTTGAACGCGACCTCGACGAGATGCGGCGCCACCGTCACTCCGTGAACTCGCCCATCGCGAGAAACTTCTCGCGCCGGCGACGCACGAGCTTCTCGGGGCGGAAGCGGCGCAACTCCTCGAGATTGCGCACGAGCGCCTCCTGCAGCGAGCGAGCGGACGCCTCGTGGTTCACGTGCGCGCCGCCCACGGGCTCCGGCACGATCTCATCGATGACGCCGAGCTCCATCAGCTCCGGAGCCGTGATGCGCAGCGCCTTCGCGGCGCGCTCCTTCATCTCCGTGCTCTTGCCATCCTTCCACAGGATCGCCGCGCACCCCTCCACCGTGATCACCGAGTACACGGCGTTCTCGAGCATCAGGACGCGATTCGCGACGCCGAGCGCGAGCGCGCCGCCCGATCCGCCCTCGCCGATCACCGTCGCGATGACGGGCACCTCGAGCCGGCTCATCTCGAACAGATTGCGCGCGATCGCCTCCGCCTGCCCGCGCTCCTCGGCGCCAAGCCCCGCCCACGCGCCCGGCGTGTCGATGAGCGTGATGATCGGGATCTTGTACTTCTCCGCGAGCTTCATCAGTCGGAGCGCCTTGCGATAGCCCTCCGGATGCGGCATGCCGAAGTTGCGCTTGAGATTCTCCTTCGTGTCGCGGCCGCGCTGGTGCCCGATGACCATCACCGTGTCGCCGTCGAGCCGCGCCCATCCGCCGACGATGGCCGCGTCATCGCGGTAGAGCCGGTCGCCGTGCAACTCGATGAAATCTGTGAAGGCGAGCTGCAGGTAGTCGAGGGTAAATGGTCGCCGCGCGTTGCGCGCCACCTGTACCCGCTGCAGCGGCGTCAGCGTCGTGTACACGGAGCGCCGGAGCTCCTCGAGCTTTCGCTCCAGCGGAATGATCTCTTCTTCCATGCTCAGCTGGCGCTTCTCTGCCGTGCGCCGCAGATCGTCGATCTGCTTCTCGAGCTCAACGATCGGCTTCTCGAACTCCATTATCGACGTGCTCATTCAGCTCCCGCGGACGAGTCGGACGCGCTCGGTGCCGAGCAGGGCGCGCAAATCCGTAAGCGCGGCATTGGTGACCGCGATCCTCAGCGACTTCGAGCGCAGCCTCGCGCTCGTACCGTTGCCATCGTTCCACCGGAGCTCGATTGGCGCCGAGCCGGCGTGTGCATCCACCATCTCGCGAACATCGTGCATCACATCCGCCGTCACCGGCGCGCCGGCCGCAAGCTCGATCGACACCGCGACATTTCCCGTCGCCCGAAGTTCCGTGAACGGCGTGACCGACTCGACGATGAACGTCGGGTTGTCCACTTCCTGGTCGCGCTTGGAATAGCCGCCCTTGAACAGTACGGGAATATCGGCCTTGATGCGATCTCCAAGCAGGGCCCACGCCTCCGGGAAGACGAGCACCTCGGAAGATCCCGAGAAATCCTCGACTGTCAACCGCGCGAACTCGGAGCCGCTCCGCTTACTCACCTGCTTCTTGATCGCGGTGACGACCACGCCGAGGAACATGGGCGTCTCGACCCACTTCCCGAGCGCCGAGACGGAGTGGGTCGCAAAGATTTCTACTTCGGTGCGGAAGGGCTCGAGCGGATGCCCGGAGATGTAGAAGCCGAGGATCTCCTTCTCCTTGGCGAGCCGTTCGCTGTCGCTCCACGCCGAAATATTGGGCAGCGTGCGCGAGAGCTGCGGGCGCGGAGCCTCATCGCCCGACGCGAGTCCGAAGAGCGAGCCTTGCCCGCTCGCCGCCTCGTCCTGCTTGAGCCCCGCCTCCTGCAGCGCGGAGTCCAGCGCCGAGAGGAATTGTGCGCGATGGCCGCCGAGCGAGTCGAGCGCCCCGGATGCGATCATCGCCTCGAAGACGCGCTTGTTGCAGAGCCGCAGGTCCACGCGCTCGCAGAGATCGAAGAGCGACGTGAATGGCGCATCGGCGCGGGCGGCGAGAATCGAGTCGATCGCGGCGTGGCCGACGTTGCGGATCGCGCCGAGGCCGAAGCGCACGCGCTTGTCGCCAACGACTGTGAACTTGTACCCCGACTCGTTCACGTCCGGCGGCAGCACCTCGATCGAGAGCTCGCGGGCCTCATTGATGTACTTCACCACCGAATCAGCGTCGCCAATCTGCGACGACAAGAGCGCCGCCATGAACTCGGCCGGCCAGTGCGTCTTGAGCCACGCGGTGTGGTACGAGAGAATGGAGTACGCGACCGAGTGCGACTTGTTGAAGCCGTAGCGGCCGAAGGTCTTGATCTGCCCTGCAATCTCCTCGATGATCGCAGGCTTGTGCCCGAGTGCGATCGCCTTGCTCGAAAACTTCGTGAGCTCGGCCTCGATGAGCGCCGCATCCTTCTTTCCTACCGCTTTGCGGAGCACGTCCGCTTCAGCGAGCGAGATCCCGGCGAGGATCTGCGCGATCCGCATCACCTGCTCCTGGTACGTGATCACGCCATACGTCGGCGCGAGCACCTCGGCGAGCTCGGGGAGCGGATAGGTGACTGCCTCTTCGCCGCGCTTGCGAGCGATGTACACGCGATGCATGCCGGCGTCGAGCGGGCCGGGGCGCATCAGCGCGTTGGATGCGACGAGATCGTCGAAGCGATCGCAGCGCATGCTCTTGAGCATGTCCGTCGCCAGCGCGGACTCGAACTGGAACACGCCTGCGGTGCGCCCCGCGCGCAGCTGGCGGTAGGTCTCGGGATCGTCGAGCGGAAGCTCCTCGAGGATCGGGCGCGAACCGGACCTCGCTTCGATGAGCCCGAGCGCATCGTGGATGACGGTGAGCGTCGTGAGCCCGAGGAAGTCCATCTTGAGCATCCCCGTCTTCTCGAGCGCGTTCATGTCGTACTGCGTCACGACGATCGCTTCGTCGTCGCGCGAGCCGCCGGCGCCCTTCGAGCTCTGCGTGCAGATGGGGACGTACTCGTCGAGCGGGCCCGGCGCGATGACGATGCCGGCTGCATGGACGCCCGCGTGGCGCGACAAGCCCTCGAGCGCGATCGCGTAGTCGAGCAGCTGGCGATAGCGCTCGTCGTTGCGATAGAGCTGCTTCACCTCGGCGATCTGCGTCGTCGCTTCCTTCACCGTCAGCGAGAAGTTCGGCTGATTGGGGATGAGCTTTGCGAGCGCATCGGTCTCGGCGGGGGTGAAGCCGAGCACACGGCCGACATCCTTGA
>JBDTJH010000140.1:0-4281 GCA_039935955.1 Gemmatimonadaceae bacterium | reverse complement strand
GCATCACGACGTAGGCATGATCACCCGTGATATCGACGTGGAGCTCCTTGCCGAGGGTGACCTGGCCATCCGTGATCTTGTTCTTCGCGGCATCGGCGGCGTACGCGTCCATCCACTTGCCGCACGTTGCAGGCCCTCGCCAGACGTACGGAGGAAATTCGTCGATGATCACGGCCTGATTGGAGCACGCCGCATTCACCGCCTTTGTGTCGCCCTTGTTGAACGCATCGGCGAAGCGATGCACGGCGGCCATTACGTCGGACTGCTGGGCCGCGGCGGATGGAGCGACGGAGAGCAACGCGACGACGAGGACGATGAGAGCTCGATACATGTGGGTGCTGCTCCGAAACGGGGCGGGTTGAACGAACTGCGGAATGCAGTTGGCATGATGTCCATTGCAAACGGGTAATGCAATGGCAAGTGCGCGGGAGCTCATCGCTTGAGCGAGGTCAGTCCGGGCGAGAGCACGAAGGTCCCTCGCGCATCGGAGGGATAGCGAGTCTTCCATGTTCCCTTGAAATCCGAAGCAGTCTCCGCTCCATCGAGGAGAAGCCCGGAATCCGTCGCGCGGGAATTGAGCAGGAAGCGCCACCGTTTGCCCGCGTGCGTCGCAACAAAATAGATCTCGTCGATCCCACCCCACGGGATACAGAAATGGCGCGTGTCGCCTTCGACGCGACCGTACACTCTGTGCTTCGCAGATGAGTCGACGATGACGTCGATCTGAGCGCTGTCGCTAAGAGGCTGGCAATATCTCAGCCGCTCGGGGAGCATAGGGTCACGATGTGTGGCTACGAGGTTGAGGCGCAGCAGCTGCCCGGCCATGAGAAGTCGAGGGAACGTGCATGGTATGCGTCGGATCGAGACCGCTTCGGTGGTCCCGCCAGTTGTGTCCCAGCCCACGTGTGCGCGCGTTTGCGTGCTCCGAGCGAAACGCGAAAAACGAAGCTGCAGACTCATTGGAAAGATCTCGAGATGTACATCGATGGAATCTTCATGCGCCGGCCTCCACCCGGAGTTATGCTGCGCCAGAACACGAGCCGCCGAGTCGATAGCTGCGTCGCGAATCACGAGCGGGTTCCAGCCGCGTACCTGCATGGACGCGCTGGAGTGCGGCGACGCACCTATCATGAGCACGCGGGGGAGGTGCTTCATCCCGGTCGAGCCCCGATTCGGACGGTAGAGCGAGTCGGCTCGTCCCCACTCCATCCTGTAGCAGAGAGGTTCGCCGGAGCTCGTATCGAACGACTGTGCCACCGGCAATTCACCACCGAAGGCGGAGGTGAGTGTCGCGGTGAAGGCAACGAGCACGATCGCGAGAGTCACAGAGGCGGCACGCACACGCTGATGTGAATTCAACATCGCGCAGCATATGGAACGCCGATGCGAATTGCGATTGCGTCTCGATTAAGTTCGGATGACGAGATCGTTGCGGGATAGCGTGGGCGCAGGCGCCTACGAAATCAATCCCGTGGTCACGGCAGTTATCGCGTCCTCGGGATCCGGCGGCGGATTCAGGAAGCTGTGTCGACGCCACAGCGCGTACGCGGCTCCGGCGGGCAGTGACAGGTGAATGATCCACGGCCCCGTGAAGCCCACACGCAGGAAGCCTGCGCCGAACAACACGAATTGCACGGACGAATATGCCGTTTCACCCGTGGTCCAGTTGAGCGCGAGCCTTCCAACGCCGATGAGCGCGACGAACGTCCACAGCCACCGCTTTGGCATGCGCGTGCGGCCGACGACCACGGCTGCGACGATGCTGATGATCGCGCTCAGCATCGCCGCGAAGAACACGAAGTACTGCACCGGTGGCTTACCACCGAAATGGAAAGCGTTCATCTGGGCCAGCGACGAGTCGTTGCGCGAGACGTGGATGCCCGCTACGACGAGTCGACCCTCGTGGCGCATCACGTTGATCGTAATGAGCGCCCACCCCTGGCCGTGTAGTTGATAGGTCACATTGGCCCTGTATGTCTCAGGGGATTCAAAAATATTCCAGCCGATTGGTGCAGTCGAGTCGCGCTTCACACTTCTCAGCGTGTCGCGCACGACCATCATCTGCTCCCAAGCCGAATACGACGTGAGAGACGGGTCCATGATCGGCATGAGCGACGTGAAATCACCGGATTCCAGAAGCGCGATCGTCTGGCGGCCGAGCGCATCGACCTTCGGATCGATCTTCAGCGCCGAGCATCCGAGCGCCACGGCGATGAGAGCTGCGGCGCACCATCGGTTGATTGTCTTGCGCGGATACACGGCGTCGCTCGCTCGCATGAGAGCCGCAACGTTGCGGCGCGGTGTGGCGCTCGCGCAAGAAAGGGAGCTCGCGGCTGGCCTACAAGAGGCGCTCCGCGTAGTCAGCAACGCGGTCCATCGTCTGCACTCCGCCCTCGAGCACGCCATAGCGTTCGATCCCCACCTTCATCGCCTCTGCGTCCGCGAAGGTCAGGCGCATCGTGAGCCTGGTCCTCGCACCCTCGGCCGCGAGCATCATGATGAGCGTGAAGTCCACCGGCGCGCCGGGAAGCTCCCATGCACTGTCGTACACGAGGCGCGACGGTTCCACGATCTCGCGGAACACCACGCGTGTCGCGTAGTCGGTTCCATCGGGACCGTGCATGACGAAGCGCCACACGCCGCCTGGAGCGAGCTCGAACTCGTACGTCGTCGTGGTGAATCCGTTTGGTCCGTACCACTCGTGCAGGCGCTCCAGCTCCGTCCACGCCTTCCACACTAGCTCCCTCGGCGCGTCGATCACGCGCGTGAACACCACCTCCCGATCGGATGGACGCTCGGTGAGTACCGCGCCGGGGATCATCTCAGTGGCCTGTGTCTGGAAGGGCCGGGCTGCCGTCCGACCATTGGCGCACGGGGACGAAGAGCGTCAACACCGGATTTTTGTCGTCGTCGACCGAGGCGTTGATGACAGGAGCTGTGAAGCCGCCGGCGCCCCAGTTGGATGCGGGAAGTGAACGGTCGAAGAAGAACATCAGGTGCGGCTTCCAGTGCGGATTGTCTTTGCCGAGAATTTGCTCGTGGGAGAGCATGTACGACATCGCTCCGGGCGCAGGCATCGGGAGCTCGTGCGACGCATACGCGCGCGCGGCGCGCTCGGCGATCTCGGCGACGCTCACACCGGCCATGATCCACTCGATGCGCTTACGATTCTCCGGGAAGATTGACGCCGCCGCGGGTGGATTGAGGCAGAGCGGCGCGCGCACAGTTGGGCTCCAGAAGTCGGGGTCCTTGAGACCGCCGGAGAACGATCGGAGCACGGCGCAGGTCCATCCGTTGGTGCCGTGTACGGCCTCGACGAATCCCGTGCGCGTGAGCACGAACACCGTGGCCGAATCGGAGATGGCCTTCGGCGCCGCGCTGCGCGCGAGCGCGATCTCGGCCGTGCGATCCGGCATGAGATACGGCGCGAGGTCGGGGGTCTTCTGCGCCGGCAGTGGAGTGGTGGCGAGAATCGCGAGAGTGGCCAGTGCGAAGGTGTGAGTCGTCATGAATGACACATTGGTGGATGGGTGATCATGTACCGGACTGCAACTTTTCGAGATACGACTCGAGTCGATCGAGCCGCTCTTCCCAGAGCTGTCGGAATTTCTCGAGATAGGCGTTGGCCTCCTGGAGCGGTGCGCTGTCGAGCGCGCGCGGACGCCACTGCGCGTCCTTTCCGCGCTCGACGAGCCCCGCCTCTTCGAGAACCTTGAGGTGCTTGGAAATCGACGGTTGGCGCATCCTGAATGGTGCGGCGAGCTCGGCCACCGAGTAGACGCCGGTAGCGAGCTGGTCGAGGATCGCCCTGCGCGTTGGGTTGGCGAGGGCGCCGAAGACGGCGGAGAGATGGTCGGAGTTGGGGGATCTCGAGGGTGCGGCGTATATAGCCATATGGCTATATGTAATTTCCGGTATCGCGTTCGTCAATAGCGACGTCGGCAGTTCTACGCGTGCACGATCCCGAAGCGGATGCTCTCAGCCGTTGTCATGAGCGCATCTCCATAGTCAGTCACTTCAGGTGATACGTCTCATGAGATTGAGATCCACGAGGACTACTTCGCCGTCGCGCCGTTCTTCAGCTGCTCATCCAGCTCGACCTGGCTAAAATGCCCGAGCGACTTCCGAATCAGCCCATCCGCGCTCATCGTCCATTCCTCGTAGCCACTGAATCGCACGGCCTTCCCGGTGCCGTTCGGTCCCGTGTTCGTGCCCGACAGCGTCCAGTGAAAGACCGGTTGACTGCCGTTCATGTGGATGCTGTCCATCGTCACGACCATG
>JBDTJH010000139.1:0-11500 GCA_039935955.1 Gemmatimonadaceae bacterium | reverse complement strand
GGCGCCAAGCTCTCCGATGCGCGCGACTTCCATCAGCGCTTCTACGGTGCCTCGTCCGCCGATCTCGTGCTCGTTGGCGACTTCGATTCGACGGCCGCGCGCGCCTCGGCGCGGAGGCTCTTCGGCGGTTGGAGCGCGACGGAGAAGTTCGCTCGCATTCCGGAGCCGTACGTGAAGATCGATTCGTCGACGACCGTCATCGAGACTCCGGACAAGGCCAACGCATTCTTCTTCGTCGGATTGAACGTGCCCGTTCGCGACGACGCTTCGGATTACGCCGCGCTCGTCATGGGCAACTACATCCTCGGCGGCGGCTCCCTCGATTCGCGTCTCGCGACGCGCATCAGGCAAAAGGAGGGGATCAGCTACGGCGTCGGCTCGTTCATGTCGACGAGCTCCGCGGACAGCAGCGGCACGTGGAAGACATACGCGATCTACGCGCCGGAAAATGCGGGGCGCCTCAAGCTGGCATTCGACGAAGAGATCGCGCGCGTGCTCAAGAGTGGCGTAACCGAAGAGGAGCTCGCGAAGGCGAAGAGTGGGTGGCTTCAGGAATATGCGCAGGAACGGTCGAACGACGATGAGCTCGCCGATCAGATTGCGTCGCGTCGCGAGTATGGCCGGACCTTCAGCTACGATGCTGGTCTCGAGCGACAGGTGCGCGCGGTGACGATCGCAGAGGTGAACGCGGCTTTGCGCAAATACATCGTGCCGGGGAGGCTTACCGTGGTGCGGGCCGGTGATTTCGACAAGGCAAAGGGGAAATCGCAGGTTCAATAGTGCTACGGCCCCTTAACCGGGGACTAAAAGGAAACTTTATGGTATCAACTGGTGTTTATATGACATACGCGGGACACACGGGAGAAGCCATGATTCGGTCCGTTCTTAGAGGCATAGCAGTCTGCGGCGCCGCGCTCGCTGCCGTCGCGCTGTATGGTGGGCGGGGAGCAAGCGCCGCGGTGATGACGCCGAGTCCCAGCGTTGGTTCGGGGCTCGCGAGCGTGGCCGGCGACGAAGTCGCGGTCTTTTCCGGCGGCTGTTTTTGGGGAGTGCAGGCCGTATTCCAGCACATGAATGGCGTCACGAGCGCCGTGTCCGGCTACTCCGGCGGCAGCCTGAAGAATCCGGGCTACAGCCAGGTAAGCACCGGGACGACGGGGCACGCTGAGTCTGTGCGAGTCACCTTCGATCCGTCGAAGGTCGCCTACGCGGATCTGCTCCGCGTCTTCTTCTCGGTCGCGGCCGATCCCACGGAGCTCAACTACCAGGGACCCGATCACGGCACGCAGTATCGCTCGGTGATCTGGTACACGACGGACGCGCAGAAGAACACGGCGACGGCGTACATCGATCAGCTGACGAAGGCGAAGACGTACGCGAACAAGATCGTCACGGAAGTGAAGCCGGCGGAGGCGTTCTACAACGCCGAGGGATATCACCAGGATTACGCGACGCTGCATCCGGACGACGGCTACATCGCGTACAACGACGCGCCGAAGGTCCTGAATCTCAAGAAGTTCTTCCCGAAGCTCTATCGAGACCAACCGGTTCTGGTCGGCTCGACGCAGCCGTAATTCGCAATGGTTAGCGCAGCAGAGTGACCCACGGATGGCGGCGATCATGCCGCCATCCAATCGAGAGCACCGGCGCCTCTGCGATACACCTCGGGCGCGGCAATTCCTTCGAGCGATTCGGATCTGTTCTCTTCGGGGAATCTGCGTGCATCGATCAGTCGCACGCCGGGTGCGACTTCCAGACTCCCAGCGCCGCTCCGTCGCCCTCGACGACAGTCGCGCGCTCGTTGTCCGAGCGAAAGCCTGCCGCGCGACGAACGACGCCGACCACGTCGTGCTTTCCCGCCAGTGCCTCGCGCGCGATCGCACGACCGACGTGCCCGCCCGCTCCGAAGATGACGTTCTTCACGGTGTCGGCGCCCCGCGTCGGCGCAGCATTGCGTCGACGGAAAACGCACCGGCGCCGAGCAGCAGAAGCGCTGAAGCCATCGCGAAGTTGCCGAGCACGAGCTCGATCCCCTTCGGCGCGAAGAACCCTCCCTTCATGTGCACGAAAAGCATCGCGCCGAGCATGTCGCAGGCGAGGAGCGCCGCGATCACTCGCGTAAATGCGCCGAAGAGGATGAGCACTCCACCACCGAGCTCGAGCACCGAGATGAGCGGTGCGGTGATGCCTGGCATCGGGACGCCCATTCCTGCGAAGTCGTGCGTGGTGCCTCCAATCCCGGATTGAAAGACTTTCAGATATCCATGCCCGATGAACGCTGCAGCGAGCACAAGGCGCAGCACCAGCGTGGCGCGATCGATATTCTTTTCGGAGCTGGCGAAGAAGGTCATCGTGTGGTGCCGGGGCTCGGGGAACGGCTAGTACTTGGGAGGACAACCAAACCGGGTCATGCGTGTATCCATTAAATCGGTGGGTCTGCGCGTTCCCGCGCTATCGGCAGCTGGATGATCCCTGCAGATTATATGAGCGAGCCGTTCAATACGCTCGGCATCTGCGCGAATGTCAATCGATGAACGCGTACTTTTCCTGTCGAGGCACGCACTTGAGCACACGTTCGCACCCCACTTCGCGCCGCCCACCGACCTGCAGGAGTCATGCGCGCGCCCTCGTCACGCTGATCATGTTGCTTGCGTCCGCATCGAGCGCGCTCGCCGCACAGGGCGGTCGGCGAGGCTCTGCTCCCGACGCCTCCGCGCCTCCGCGGCCGACGGTCGCACCGGTGTTGTGGGAGCCCGAGCAGATCTTCCCGCTCGCCGTTTCGAAATCGCTCACGCTCAAGCTCACCGATGAGCAACGGAACAAGATCGAGACGATCTATTCGCAGATGAAAGCGAAGAACGCGCCGCTGTTCGATGCGATCGACACGCTTCGTCCTCCGCGGCTTCAGCTGCCGACGCCGGGAGAAGGAAGTGCGACGACTCCAACACCACCGCCGCCGACGCCCGAGGAGATCGCCGCCATCGTCGCTCGTCGGCACGCCCTCGGCGAGGCGCGCGCGCAGATTCACGAGAACATTCGTCTCGCGCGCGAGCAGATGACGCAGCTCCTGACGCCGGAGCAGCAGGCAAAGCTCGACGCGCTCGAGTCGTCTGCGCGGAGCAACGCCGAGCGCGGCGATCCGGGGGGAACCGTCACCGAGCACAACCTCACGGGCAGCCAGCGTTCCGGTCGCGGTCGCGGGCTGAACGGTCGGCCGACCTACCAGTAATTCGAACGGTCTCACAATCCGGACCGATTGCTGGACTCGCTAAACATTGAAGTGTGTCGTCCGACGACTGCTGGCGATGAAGCGCTCTTCAGTCACGGCGCACCATGTCCGGACCCACTCCGCCGTCAGCGGATGAAGATGAGCGACTGGCCGCGCTACGGCGTGCCGAGCTGCTCGAGCCCCGCTCCGAGGAAGTCTTTGATCGGCTGACGTAGCTCGCGTTCGAGCTGCTTCAGGTTCCCGTGGCGGTCGTCTCGCTCGTCGATGCGAACCGCGAGTCGCGCCATCACATTCCTCTTTGTGGCGAAGCCCTTCACGTCCGACGAGTTGACGGCTGCGATGCGCATGGCGCTGGGCGGTGTGGCGCAGTGAGGCCGGCTACCTTTCGGGACACTCTCGAGCGAGTACGTCAATGGATCGCCAACTCTTCGCAACGAATACCGAATGGGAGCCGTTCGTCGGCTACTCCCGCGCACTTCGCGTCGGCGATCACGTCTTCGTCTCCGGCACCGTCGCGACCGACGAAAATGGCGCGCTGGTAGCGCCCGGAGATCCCTACGCGCAAACCATTCAGGTGCTCGAGAATCTGAAGCGTGCGCTCGAGAAGGCCGGAGCGTCTCTGTCCGATGTCGTACGCACCCGGATGTTCGTGACGGACATCAGCCAGTGGAAGGAATATGGACGCGCACATGGCGAAATCTTCCGCGATATTCGGCCGGTCACCTCGATGATCGAGGTCAAGGGGCTGATCGATCCGTCGCTGATGATCGAGATTGAAGCGGACGCGCTCGTCACGCGCTGAAGCGTGCCTTCGCCCGCGCTGCACTTGACGCGGAGCCGTCGCGTCGTCAATCATCCTCCCGTGATTCGTGCCGCCGCGTACTCACTCCGTTGTGCTCTCGTCGCGTTGCTCGCGCTGTCGATCGTATCGGCGCGTCCCGCGATGATGCTGTCACACGGCGGTAACGGAATGCAACACGGTTGCGGGATGTCGATGTCTGCACATCATGCAGCGGACGCTTCGCACCGACCGGATCAACACTGTTCCAACCCGGACGACGGCTCCTGCTGCGACGACTGCATGTGCGCATGCATAGTCGATGTCGGCTCCACGAATGCCGTCATCGCGCTCGTCGCGACGTATACACATCCGGTCGCCGTCACCTCGCGCTACTCCGAAGTCGTTCGCGAGCGCAAGCCGCTCGCGCTGCGTCTCCCACCACCCATCGGTCCTCCGCTCCTCACTCGCAGCTGACCACTGTGGCGTGCGTTCAACGCACGCGGCGGCCGGGATACGCCCGAGCCGCTCACTCGAGTGAAGCGGAGATCATGTTCCGACAATTGTTCATTTGCGCCTGCATCGTCGCGCCCGTGTGCGCGGCAGCGCAGCAGCCCGTAGCGACGAATGCCGTCAAGCGCGATAGCAGCTCGCGCGCCGCCGATTCCGCGCGCGCACGCGCATCGGCGCGACTCGCTGTCGTGACGATTACTGCGACCGCTGTGAAGCCGGCGGAGTCGCGTCAGGCGATTCACCTCACCCCGGCGGACATCGCGCAGACACCCACGACGTCGCCATGGGATCTGCTGCGACAGGCCGCCGGGGTCGAGGTGCACCTGCTGGGGCAGGGACCGGGCTTCGCTTCCGATGCCTCGGTGCGGGGCTTTAGCTCCGACCACTCGACGGATCTCGCGCTCTGGATCGACGGCGTGCCGATCAACGAGCCGGTGAACGGCCACGCGGAAGGCTACAACGACATGAGCCTGATCTTTCCGCAGGCGATCCAGGATCTGGACGTCATCAAGGGGCCGACGTCCGCCCTCTTCGGCAACTTCGCGCTCTCGGGAATCGTGAACGTACGCACGCTCGAGCATCTCGACGGCACACGTCTCTGGATCAACGGCGGCTCGGCCGGACACATCGAGAGCACCGCGCTGTCCGGCTTCGGAAACGACTCCGGTGCCAGCGCGCACGGCGTCGTTGGCGCGCGCTACGTCCACGAAGGCGGGTGGCGTCCGAACAGTGACTACGACCTCGGACAGGGACACGTGCGCGTCGTACATGACTTCACTCCAAACACCACTATCGACGGCGGTGTCGAGCTGTACGGCTCGCGATGGAATTCCGCAGGCTACCTGAGTGAGGACGAGTTTCGCGCGCGCGACTACGACATTGTCTCCAATCCCAGTGATGAGGGGCACAAGCTGCACGCGCAGGAGCGGGCGAGCCTCCGCGTGCTCGACGGGAATCGCCTCTGGCGCTCCACGGTGTACTCCACTCAGGGAGACTGGCGGCTATTCCTCACGATTCCTCCAGCGGGTGGACGCTTCGAAGGCGATGGGAGCCAGACGGAGGAGGACGACAATCGCTTCGGCTTCGGTGCAACATCGGCACTCACCTGGCAGCTCTCGCGCGCCGAAATCACGGTGGGTGCCGAGGGACGGTTCGATCAGTCGCATTACCAGAATTGGTTCACGACCGATCGCGCGAGGGATTCGTCGCAGGCGCTCATCCGCGCACATCAATTCGGCGGCGGCGTGTTCGTGCAGTCGGGAATCGATGTCACGAGTCGGCTTCGTCTCGACATCGGCGCCCGGTACGACGCCATCGACACGCACTCGGAGTCCGAAGGGAAGGAGCAGACCCAGGATTCGCACGGCGTTCTCTCACCGAAACTCGGCGCCGTCGTCAAGCTCACCGACGCCTTCGGGGTTTATGCCAACGTGTCGCGAGGATTTCGCGCGACGGATGGAATCATTGAGGATCCGACGCTTCCATTCATCACCGTGTGGGCGTACGAGGGTGGACTCAAATGGAATGGAAACGGCGTGAGCGCGACTGCCGCGCTGTTCCGCATGGATGTGAGCAACGAGCAGACGTTCGATCCCCTCACGAGCGGCTCCAGTAGCGGCGGGGCCAGCAGGCGTCAGGGGGTCGAGCTCTCGCTGCGTGCACCGATCGTGCGATCGCTCACCTTTTCCGGTGACTGGACCTTCAACGATGCGCGCTACGAGCGGACTGTCTCTCAGCCAGGAGGCGATCCCACCGTGGTCGATACGCTGACCGGCCGGCGTGTCTACAACACCGCGAAGTACATCGGCTCGGCCGCATTGCAGTGGGCGACGCCGGGATCGCTCTGGTCGGTGCGCCTGAGCACGAATGCGGTGGGTCCCTACTCGCCCTTCGATGAGCCGGGCGTCGTACTGCCGGCGTACGCACTGCTGCACGGAAGCGTGACGCGGAAGATCGGCAAGGCGGAGTTCGAGCTCGGCGTGCGCAACATTCTCGACAAGGCGTATCCGGAGCTCGTCGCGGGCGGGCTCGTAGCGCCGGGACAGCCGATCGCGGCGTTCGGGACGGTGAGCTACACGTTTTAGGGGCTTCAGGAACTGCTAACGATCGAAGGCGCCCTAGTCTGTTGTTCGTCGCTTCTCGAGTCCTGAGCTCTTCTGTGCCATCTCGCCCTTACATCCGATCTACGATCTTCGCCTTGATCGATTCGTATTCGGAGTCGGTGATCAGTCCTCCCGCGAGCATCTCTTTGGCTCGCTGGAGACGCGCGACTGGGTCGTCACCGGCGGCGCCGCCCGCTCCAGCCAATGCCGAGCTTCCGCCGCCGCCGAGCTGGATGCCGCCGGACTTGGCGCGGAGCTCGTCGAGATCGCGCACGCGTCTCTTCTCGCGCCACGACTGCTCCTGCGCCTGTGCGGCGCGATAAACCTGCTCCGCCTGCTCCGTGCGAAGGCCGCGTGTTTCGATTGCTCCGGTGGTCTGAGCTGTCGACGCGAGATCCTGTCGTCCGCGCGAGGAGATCGTGAGATCCGCGCCGAAGATGCCGACGCGAAGGTTCGCGCCCTCGATGTCCTGCCAGCGCATGTCGATCGGAGAATATCCACCTACGAGTCCGCGATGCACCTGGATGAGACGACCGCTCGTCGCGGCGACGACGATGCGACGATGCAGAAGCGCGAACAGTCGGCGCTGCACCGCGTACGCGACGAGCGTCTCGCCGGGAACGAGCAGCGCATTCAGGTGCCGCACGGCTTCCGCAAGCCTCGGATCGTCAGCTCCGCCACGCATCGTCGGCGGCATCGCGGCCGGCGTCGGCACAGCGGTCGGCGGAGTGCCAGTGTTGGCTCCGGCCTCGCGCCTTTTGCGCAGCTCGTCGATGACATCCTGCCACGCCGACGGAGAGAGCGACCCATCCTTTTCGAGCGCACGCAGCTCCGCATCCGTCATCGACGAATATCTGGTGGGGCCGCCGGGAGAAGTCATGTAGTGAAACCTCGTAGAGATGAACGCGATGGTCGCTTGTCCCGCAGCCCATACGATGGCGCGCGCGACGTGGTTCTGACAAGAGCCGCCGCCAACCGCGACACCGCCTCCGCCCGTCACATTGTGCCGCGTTCACACGAGTCGACGTCTCTCCCGCGAGCAATGCGGGCTTGACAGAAGTCCGCGGGCTGCCGAGTATAGCAGAGCACCCGTGCTCAGCACCCAACTGTCCGGAGCCACTCACGTCATGACGTTTCTGCGACTCGCGCTTATTCCGCTTTCCATTATTCGACTCTCTTCGAGGGGCGGCGCGCTCGCACACGGCTGACGGTCTGCTAACCGACACCACGCGAACCGGCCCCTCGGAAAATCCCGAGGGGCCGGTTTGCGTTTCGTCCCATCTCCAAGTCCGAATGACGCAACGCATTCACCTCTACGATACGACACTGCGCGATGGCACGCAGCGCGAGGGTCTCTCCCTGTCCGCATCGGACAAGGTGAAGATCGCCGCGCGCCTGGACGCATTCGGCATCGACACGATCGAAGGTGGATGGCCCGGCTCGAATCCCAAGGATGCGGAGTTCTTTCGCCGCGTCGTCGCGCATCCGCCCCGCCGCGCGCGCATCGCGGCGTTCGGGAGCACGCGCCGCGTGGGGATGTCGTGCGTCGAGGATCCGAGTCTCCAGGCGCTCGTCGAGGCAAACACGCCCGTCGTCACGATCGTCGGCAAGAGCTCGGCAACGCACGTGGAGCGAGTGCTCGAGACGACGCGTGAGGTAAATCTCCGCCTCATCGCCGAAACGGTCGCCTACTTCCGCGCGCTCGGGAAAGAGGTCGTGTACGATGCCGAACACTTCTTCGATGGTTTGGCGCTCGACGAGGGCTACGCACTCGAGACGCTGGACGCCGCGCACGGCGCCGGCGCATCGGTGCTCGTGCTCTGCGACACGAACGGTGGATGCGAGCCGCGCACGATCGCGTATTCGGTGGGCCGCGTCACTCGGCGTCTCGAGGCGCCGCTCGGCATCCACCCACACAACGATCGCGGGCTCGCGCTAGCCAACGCACTCGCCGCCATCGATGCGGGATGCGTGCACGCGCAGGGGACGATGAACGGCTACGGCGAGCGATGCGGCAACCTCGATCTCCTCGCTTTCGTCGCCAACCTTCAGATCAAGCGCGGCATGCAGTGCGTTGCCGACGAATCGCTGGCGACACTCACCGAGCTCTCCAGCTACGTCGCATCGGTTGCGAATCTCGCGCCCGACGCGCATGCGCCCTTCGTCGGCCGCGCAGCCTTCGCGCACAAGGGCGGAATCCACGTCGCCGCGGTCGCCAAGGATCCGGCGATGTATCAGCACATGGAGCCCGCACGCGTGGGTAATCGCATGCGCGTGGTCGTAAGCGAGCTGTCCGGGCGCGCTAACATCCGCCTGCGCGCGGGCTCGCTCGGCCTCGACGCGCAGCCAGTGGAGCGCGCCGTACTCGAACAGGTAAAGGCGCTCGAGCACTCAGGCGCGCAGCTCGAGGCAGCCGAGGGCACATTCGAAATGCTCGTGCGACGCGCGACGCCGGGCTACCTCGTCCCCTTCGAGCTGCTGGAATACACCGTCGTCGTCGAGCGGCGCGTGGTTACTGGTTCCCGCGCGCGGGCGACGGTCGAGATGCGCGTCGGCGGCACGAGCGTGCGCACGGCTGCCGAGGGTGACGGCCCGGTGCATGCCCTCGACTCGGCCGTGCGACTCGCGCTCGCGCCGCACATTCCCGCGGTGCTCGACACGAAGCTCGTCGACTACAAGGTGCGGATCATCGATGAGCACCTCGGCACCGCGGCCATCACGCGCGTGCTGATGGAAACCGCCTACGGCTCGGAGCGATTCAGCACCATCGGCGCGGCAGCGAACATCCTCGACGCGAGCTGGGAGGCGCTTAGGGACTCGCTCGAGCTCGCCGTCGCACGATCGCATGATGCCACGACTCACAGCGCGCCGCACTCCATGAACACGCGGCGCCCGTCTCTGGAAATTGCCATATCATGATGCACACCGTACCGCGCACTCTCTTCGCGAAGCTCTGGGACGATCATCTGATTCAGGCCGAGTCGGAATCGACGCCCGCCGTGCTCTACGTCGACCTGCATCTCGTCCACGAGGTAACGTCGCCGCAGGCGTTCTCCGTGCTGCGCGAGCGCGGCCTTCGCGTGCGCCGCACCGACCGCACGCTCGCGACGATGGATCACTCGACCCCGACCACGCCGCGCGGACTCGACGGACGAATCCGCGTCGTCGACGTGCAAGCACGCGCCCAGCTCGCCCAGCTCGAGCGGAATTGTACGGAGTACGGCGTCCCGCTCTTCACACTCGGCAGCGAGCACCAGGGGATCGTCCATGTCATCGGCCCGGAGCTCGGCTTCACTCAGCCAGGGATGACGATCGTCTGCGGCGACAGCCATACGAGCACCCACGGCGCCTTCGGCGCGCTCGCCTTCGGTATCGGCACCTCGGAAGTTGCGCACGTGCTCGCGACGCAGTGCTTGCTCCAGCGTCGCGCCCTGACGATGGAAGTTCGCGTCGACGGAGTGCTCGCACCGGGCGTCACCGCAAAGGATCTGATTCTGCGCCTCATCTCCGAAATCGGTGTGGGCGGCGCGACGGGGCATATTCTCGAGTACGCGGGCTCGGCGATCCGCGCACTGTCGATGGAAGAGCGCATGACGGTCTGCAATATGTCGATCGAGGCCGGCGCACGCGCCGGCATGATCGCGCCCGATGACACGACGTTCGAGTACCTCGCCGGACGCCCGCACGCGCCGAGCGGCGCCAGCTGGGACGTCGCGCTCGCACGCTGGCGCACCTTCGCCGCAGACGAGGGCTCGCTGCACGATCGCACCGTCATCCTCGATGCGAACAGCATCAAGCCGATGATCACCTACGGCACGAACCCCGGCATGGGGATCGCCGTCGATGCGCCAGTGCCCACGCCGTCGCACATCGTGGACGCATCCGAGCGTCGCGCGCTCGAGAAGGCGCTCGCGTACATGGCGCTTACGCCGGGCGAAGTTCTGCTCGGCAAGCCGGTGGACGTCGTCTTCCTCGGCAGCTGCACCAACTCGCGCATCTCCGATCTTCGCGTCGCGGCCGAGGTGATGCGCGGGCAGCGCGTCTCGCCGACGGTGCGCATGCTGGTCGTGCCGGGCTCACAGGAGGTGAAGCGGCAGGCGGAGGCCGAGGGGCTCGACGAAATCTTCCGCGAAGCGGGTGCCGAGTGGCGCGAGGCGGGGTGCTCGATGTGCATCGCGATGAACGGCGACGAGCTCGCGCCAGGGCAGTACGCGGTAAGCACGAGCAATCGCAACTTCGAGGGACGGCAGGGGAAGGGCGGACGAACATTCCTCGCGAGCCCACTCACGGCAGCGGCGACGGCGATCGCGGGCAAGATCGCGGATGCGCGCGTGTTCGCCAACGCCCACGCGCACGACGACGGAGGCATCTGAGCATGGAGCCCTTCGTCACTCTGCACGCCACCGGCGTCGTGCTTCCGCTCGAGAACGTCGACACCGATCAGATCATCCCTGCGCGCTTCCTCAAGACCACCGACCGACTCGGGCTCGGCGACGATCTCTTCGCCGACTGGCGCTACGAAGCCTCGGGCGTGCAGAAGCCGGAGTTCGTGTTGAACAAGCCCGAGGCAAGGAGCGCGCAGTTGCTCGTGGCGGGGAAGAACTTTGGCTGCGGCTCCTCGCGCGAACACGCGCCGTGGGCGCTCCTTGGCTTTGGCTTCCGCGCAGTGGTGAGCAGCGAATTCGCCGACATCTTCCGCAACAATGCCCTCGGCAACGGGCTCCTTCCCGTCGCTTTGGATGAGCGCGTGGTCGAGCGGATTGGTGCGCTGATCGCGTTGGCGCCCGAGACGAGCTTCACGATCGACCTGGAGTCGCGCACCTTCGCGCTTCCCGGCGGTGAGCGATTCGAATTTCCCGTGGACCCCTTCGCACGCCA
>JBDTJH010000138.1:0-11566 GCA_039935955.1 Gemmatimonadaceae bacterium | reverse complement strand
TGGAGTGGTGGCCGAGAGGCTGAAGGCGGCGGTTTGCTAAACCGTTATAGGGTTTTAAACCCCTATCGAGGGTTCGAATCCCTCCCGCTCCGTCGGCAGGTCCGTCAACCATCGGCGGACCTGCTTTTTTTAGCCCTATCCGCACATCCATGGCCGACCCACTCGCTCCACCCCGCGTTCGCTTCGCTCCCTCCCCAACAGGATACCTCCACGTGGGCGGCGCGCGCACGGCCCTCTTCAATTGGCTGTACGCCCGCCAGACGGGCGGCACCTTTCTCCTCCGCATCGAAGACACGGACAAGGCACGCAGCACCGACGAGAGCGAGCGTGCCATCTTCGAAGGTCTCGAGTGGCTCGGCCTCGGCTGGGAGGAGCAGGTCGTCCACCAGGCGCTCGGACTTCCACGCCACCAGCGCGACGCGAACTTTCTGCTCGAGACCGGCGCCGCCTATCGCTGCTTCTGCACAGCGGCAGAGCTCGAGGTGATGCGCAAGGAAGCCGCGGCGCGCAAGGATAGCTTCAAGTACGATCGCCGCTGCGACCGTCTCGCACCCGAGGAGATCAAGCGGCGCGTCGATGCGGCAACCCCGTTCGTCGTGCGCTTTCGGGTGCCCGACGGCGAAACCGCGTGGGACGACGCCGTGCACGAGCGCATCGCCTTCCCCAACAAGGACATCGAGGACTTCGTCATCCTCCGCTCCGACGGGACGCCGATCTACAATCTCGCCGTCGTCTCCGATGACATCGACATGGGGATCACGCTCGTGATGCGCGGCGACGATCACATCTCGAACACTCCCAAGCAGATTCAGCTTTACCGCGCCCTCGGCATTGACCCGCCGAGGTTCGCGCACGTGCCGATGATCCACGGCATGGACGGAAAAAAGCTGAGCAAGCGTCATGGTGCGACTGCCGTTGCCGATTATCAAAAGGAGGGGATTCTTCCCGGCGCGATGGTCAACTTCCTCGCGCTCATGGGATGGTCGCCGGGCGGCGACCGCGAGGTCATGTCGCTCGAGGAGATGATCGCGCTGTTCTCGCTCGATGGGCTCCAGAAGAAGGCCGCGATCTTCGACACGAAAAAGCTCGAATGGATGAATGGACAGCACTTGAGCCGCATTTCAGCCATGGAACTCGAGCCACGGCTCACTCCGGTACTTCTCGATGCAGGGGTCGCCACGGCCGAGATGTTGAATTCGCGTCACGAGTGGTATCTTGGACTCATAGATTTGCTCAAAGTGCGGGCACGAACGATACTGGACATGGTGAGGCAAGCCACGCCATTCTTTCCCGGGTCGCTCGCGTACGATCCCGAAGCGGTCGAGAAGCAGTGGAGGGATCGCGAGGCCACGAAGTCGATTCTGCACGGCGTGGTGGACCGGCTCGCGCAAAACGACGGCTGGACGGCGGAGTCGCTCGAGGCGGCTCTCCGCACACTCGCGGAAGAGCGTGGGACTACCGCGGGAAAGATCTTCCAGCCGCTTCGCGTCGCGCTGACGGGACTGACGGTAAGCCCGGGAATCTTCGAGGTCCTGATCGCGATGGGGCCGGAGCTCACGGCGCAGCGGTTGCACGACGCGCTCGCGTTCCTCGAAACGGAGGACGCGTGATGATCAACGGCTTGATGACATCGAGCCGAACGAAAGTGGCGGAGTTCCCGCCCGGGAATTTCCCGGCGGAATTATTCGCACGGAGGAGAGCATGCCGGACACGTTGAGCGCAGTGGAACAGAAGGTATACCACTACCTGCTCGATTTTCTCACCGCTCACACGTATCAGCCGAGTGTGCGCGAGATCGGTAAGCGCTTCCGCATCAAGTCGACGAAGACGGTATCGGAGCTCCTGCATTCGCTCGAGCGGAAAGGCTACATCGAGCTCGACCCCTCGCGCTCACGCGGCGTGAAGCTGCTCGGCTACGAGGCTTCGCATCGCACGCAGCCGATTCCGTTCTACGGAAAGATCGCCGCGGGCGATCCGATCCTCCTTCCCGAGCATCGGAAGGGATTCATCACCGTCGACCGCCGCTTCCTTCCATCGGAAGACGTGTTCTGGTTCAAGATCCAGGGCGAGAGCATGATCGGGCGCGGCATTTTCGACGGCGACTTCGTGATGATTCAGCCATCGACCGAAGTCGAGGAAGGAATGATCATCGCCGCGCGCATCGGTGACGACGCAACGGTGAAGACGTACACGCATCGCGATGGCCACGTCGTGCTCATGCCGGCGAATCCGGAAGAGCACGAGATCGTCGTGAAGGATGGCGACGACTTTGCGATCATCGGAAAGGTCTGTGGAGTGTTCCGGCCGTTCCAGGAAGTGCAGAACCACGAGGAGCTCGCGCTGGCCGAGGTGTAGCGGCGTAGTCGCTACGGTATTTGCGCCGGCTCCTGAGGTGGGGGAGTTGGCGCCGGCGGGGGCGATGATGGTGCGCTCGACTGCCCCGCGTTCAAATCCTTTTGCGCCTGCTGTTCCGACTGCTGCTGCGCGTGCTTCGCCGCCAGCTCTGCCTTGTGCTCGCGATCCTTTCGTTCGCGAATGTGCTTGACGGCATCCTTGAACTCGTCGTTGTCCATCGCGCGCTGCGCGTTCAGAAAGATCTCCTGGCGCTGACTCTCCTTCATCCGGTCGTTCTGATAGCGCGCCGGATTTCCCTGCACGTTGAGCGGCAGCAGGGCGAGCAGCGCCGTCGGTAGCGCGAGCTTGCCGAGGTAGATCTTCTGCGAGTCCATCCCGTACTTCTCGCCGTTCTTCTCGAACGTCCAGTCGCCGGGCTTCTTTCCGCTGTTGTAGAGCGCCATCGAGTCATTGTGCGCGAACACACGCGTCGTAAGCGCGCTGTCGAGCCGCTCGGCCGATGTCTTCGGCGCGTAGTAGATCGGCCCCGTCGGCGCCCACACGCGCGGATCGCCATACGACGGCGTCACACCCTCGCCCGGCCCGCCCGCGCCAACCACGGGGCCGCTGCCTGACGGCGGCTCTGTGCTGACGGGCGCCGGCGGGATCGTGGTCGGGATCGTCGTCGGCGCGACGAGCGGGCGCGAGCGCTTCTTACTGCGCACCGGGACATTGTCGCCGCCGCTCTGCCCCCTCGTGGGCGGCGCGGTCGGCGTCGCGAGATAGCTGATGTGCTCGTCCTTCGGCGGCGCGATGCGATTCATCGTGAGCCACTGCCTGATCGGATTCGGAATGGACAGGATGAGAATGAGCGCCGCGCCGACCACGAAGTGGAGGGCGAGTGAGACGAGGAGTGACCCGTCGATGCGGCGCTCGGGCTTCTTCACGCGATTCTCATTTCGCTGCTGCGAGCAATCCGTTGAGGACGCGACCCGCCCGCACGGCTGCCTCGGCGATACGCTCCGGCGACGCGATGAACGAGATACGGAAGAACCCTTCTCCTCCGGCGCCGAGTGCCGATCCTGGCAGGACCACGACTCCTTCCTCGGTCAGAAGACGTTCGGCGAATACCGCGCTCGGAAGCCCCTCGGGAAGCGGCAGCCAGATGTACATCGTCGCCTTCGGTGCTACGCAGGGAAAGCCGGCTTCGTTGAATGCCGATACGGCAGCATCGCGACGCTCCTTGAAGATTGCCAGGTTGCCGGGGAGAAAGCGCTCCCAGGAGTCGAGCGCGGCGACGCCGGCGGCCTGTACGGCCATGAACTGTCCGGTGTCGACGAACGACTTCACCTTCGCGAGCGTGCCAGCGATCTCGGGGCTGCCGACGGCCCAGCCGCAACGCCATCCCGTCATGTTGTACGTCTTCGAGAGCGAGTGGAACTCGATCGCCACATCGCGCGCGCCATCGATCTCGAAAATGCTCGGCGGCACGTAGCCGTCGAAGGCGAGCTCGGAGTAGGCGTTGTCGTACACGAGCAGAATGTCGTGCTCACGGCAGCGTTTCACCGTGCGCTCGAGATAGTCGCGCGGTGCGATCGCTGCCGTCGGGTTGTTCGGATAGTTGAGATAGACCATGCGCGTCTTGCGCAGCACATCGCCGGGGACGTCGTCGAGCTCGAGGAGAAACTTCGTGCGCGGACGCAGCGCGACGGTGTGCACCTCGCCCTCGGACAGAAGCGAGCCGCCGAGGTACGCGAGGTAGCCGGGCTCGGGAATCAGCGCGACGTCGCCGGGGCCGACATAGGCGAGCGCGAGATGCGCGATCCCTTCCTTCGAGCCGATCAGCGGAACGACCTCCTTCATGGGATCGAAGATCAGACCGAAGCGACGATGCATCCACCGCGAGACCGCATCGCGAAAGGCGGGGAGGCCGAGCCCGAATCCGTAGCGGCTCATCGACGGATTGTGCGCCGCCTTCTCGAGCGCCTCCACTGCCTCGACCGGCGGCGCGAGGTCGGCATCGCCCGCACCGAGATCGATCACGTCGACGCCCTTGGCGATCAGATCCCGCTTTTTCTGCGGCATCGACGCCAGGAGGTAGTCAGGGAGAGTCTTGTAACGCGCGGTCGTGCGAGGCATGTGCGGTTGGATTGAATTAATCGTGCTCTGCTGCATACGCGACGTTCGATATGATGCTCAGTCCGACGACTTCGACTTCGACGACATCTCCCGGAAGCAGGCGGCCCACGCCGGCCGGCGTTCCGGTGGCCACCAGATCGCCAGGCTCGAGCGTCATGATGGTCGTGATGTACGCGAGGAGCGTCGGGATGTGAAACGCCATGTCGACGGCGATTCCGCGCTGTCGCTCGATACCATTCACGCGCGTGACGACCGTCAATGAATCGAGATCGTCCGGCGGCGACGCAACGGGACCGATAGGACAAAAGGTATCGAAGCCTTTTGCCCGAGTCCATTGACCGTCGATCTTCTGCAGGTCGCGCGCAGTGACGTCGTTCACGGCGCAGACGCCCGCGATCGCGGCACGGGCGTCGGCCCCGCTCGCGTGAAAGATCTTCCTGCCGATCGTAATACCGATCTCCCCCTCGAACTCCACTTGCGAGGACTGCGAGGGCAGCGCGATGGCGTCGTTCGGTCCGATCACGCTCGACGGAGGCTTGAGAAAGAGCAGTGGCTCCTTCGGGACCTCGTTGCCGAGCTCCTTGGCATGCTCGAGATAGTTGCGGCCGACGCAGACGATCTTTCCTGGACGAATCACATGTGCTCCGGGGTGCTGTAGAAGTCCTGCAACTCGCGTAACACAACGTTCCACGGCGCCACGAGCCGGCGTGCCGGCGGGAGCGCCGCGAGGATGCCGCGGCCGTAGGCCTTGGTGCTCGCCCGAGAATCGCATAACACCACCGCGCCCCTGTCTGTTCCGGTGCGGATGAGGCGTCCGAAGCCCTGCTTGAGGCGCAGCGTCGCGTGGGGGAGCATGAGCTCCTTGAACGAGTCGCCGCCGCGCGCTTCGATGGCCTCGCTGCGCGCCGCCGTGAGGGGCTCGGTGGGCACCCGAAAAGGAAGCTTTGCGATCACGAGACCGCGAAGCGCCTCCCCCGCGACGTCGACTCCTTCCCAGAATGACGCGGTGCCGAGGAGGATCGCTCGCCCCGACTCGCGGAAGCGGCGCAGGAGCACGTCGCGCGACTCTTCACCGTGGACGATGAGCGGCCAGCGGTCGGCGATCCCGCGCGCGCGCAGCTCGCGCGCGACCTCGCGCACATCGCGGTGCGACGTGAAGAGCGCGAAGAGGCCGCCGTCCGATGCGGTGGCGAGATCGATCGTCGCTCCGACGACGCAGCGAAGATGTCCCGCCGGATCGACGTTCGGAGCGGCGAAGTCCGTCGGCACGGCGAGCAGCGCCTGCCGCGGGTAATCGAAGGGGGACGGAAACACCGCGCTCGTCGCCTCCAGCTCATCGTCGTCGAGGCCGAGCTGCGCGCGCACGAAGGCGAAGCGATCGCCGCTCGCGAGAGTGGCGCTCGTGACGACGGCGGTCGTCACGCGCTTGAAGAGATCATCTCTGAGAATCGGCGCAATGTCGAGCGGCACCGCCGTCGCCGCGACGTTCCGGTCGCGGCCGCGCACCTCGAGCCAGCGCACGAGCGACGCTTCGTCGCCCGGCGCAGGGACGAGCGCGCGCTGTAGCGCGTCGCCCGCGCTCTCGAGCCTGCGCGCGACACCACGAATCTCCGAGAGCAGCGATGCGACGCCTTCGCGTGGCGGACCGTTGGCCTCCATGCGCTCGCGCACGAGCCGCAGCCCATCCTGCAGCTGGGCGAGCTCGCGGAGCAGCGCTCCGAGCGATTCCGCGAGCCCCGCCTTCCAGATCGGATGCTCGGAGAAGCGCGCCGTGAGCCGCGCGACGGGCTCGTTCGACGACTGCAGATATTGATCGAGATAATCGAAGACGAGCGTTGCGCGATCGCGCGCGTTCTGCACCGCGGGCGCGAGATTCGAGGTGAGCAGGTCGAGGCTCGCGGTGCTCATCAGATCGTTCTGCGACTCGAGCTTATGGGCGAGCGCGGAGAGCAGCCCCTTCCCTCGCCGCTCGAGCCGCGCGAATAGTCGCTGCAGTCCGCGATTCGTCACCGTCGTCCCGAGGTGCGACGACGCCGCATCCTCGAGATGATGTCCCTCGTCGACGATCAGCCGCTGATACGCGGGCAGCACAGCGGCATCCGCCCAGTTGTGCGATGCGCGCCGCACCGCGAGATCGCTCAACAGCAGATGATGGTTGACGACGATGACGTCGGCCTGCGCCGCCACGCGTCGAGCCGCAAAGAGGAAGCACTTGTCGAAGAACGCGCACTTGAGGCGCAGGCAGAGATCCGACTCAGCCGCGACCTCGTCCCACAGCTCCGCCTTTGGCGGCGTCGCGAGATCGGCGAGCGAGCCGTCCTCCGTGCGCTCCGACCACGCGCGAATCGCCTCGAGCCCATCGCCCGCGCCGTCGGCGAACAGTCCGGGCGCCGAGCTGGACGCCTGCTCGAGTCGATACAGGCAGAGATAGTTGCGCCATCCCTTGAGCAGCGCGTAGCGCACGGGCTGATCGGTGAGCGCGTCGCGAAGGAACGGGAGATCCTTGCCGACGAGCTGCTCCTGCAGGTTGATCGTGTTCGTCGACACGACCGTGCGCTCGCCGTTGGCGGCGGCCCAGCGCAGCGCGGGGAGCAGATAGCCGAGCGACTTGCCGACGCCGGTGCCGGCCTCGAGTAGCCCGATCCCGCCGTCATTGTAGAGCGTCGCGATCGCGCTCGCCATCTCGCGCTGCGCGGGGCGATCCTCATAGCGCGAGAGCATCGCGGCGATCGGACCATCGGGCCCGAGCGCGTCCGCGACGTCGCTCGAGACGATGGGGACGACGACCTTCGCCTTCGGCACCTCGACAACGACATAGATGTCGGTAGCGTCGTTGTCGATGATTCCGAACCCGATGCCGCCATCGTGCAGCCGCGCTGCGACCTGCAGATCCGCGTCCGATGGCTCGAGCAGCCCTGACGGATGGTTGTGCACGAGCATCTCCCCGCGCTCGGCCACCGCGGGGAGCGCGAGCACGCTCTGCACATCGCCGCGCGCGACGACGCGCGCCGTGCGGACGATGCCCTCGTCGTCGACCGTGGCGACGAAGCACACTTCGCGCCCGCCCGCGAGGCGGATCGCCGCGCGCATCCCCGCGGCGGCCGTCGGCGCGAGGCGCGACTCGTCGCCACCTCCGCCACCATCGTATCGCGCCGAAGGCTCCCGAGCGGCGAGCGTACGGCTCACGTCTTGAGCGGCTTCTTCTTCGCCGCCGGGAAGAGGACGTTGTTCAGAATCAGGCGATAGCCCGGCGAGTTCGGGTGCAGCGAGAGATCCGTGGGCGGATTCCCGATCGCGTGCTGCGCATCCTCGGGATCGTGCCCGCCGAGATACGTCCAACTTCCCTTGCCGTAGTCGCCGTGGATGTACTTGACCCACGGCGCGCCAGTCTCCTCGGCGAGAATCGTGTCCCCCGGCTTCAGCGTCCGCCGCATGAAGCTGGTCGTGACACCATAAAAATCGGGGATCACCGAGCGATGATCCTGCACGAGCATCGAAGCGACGGGATCGAATTTCGCGCTGAAGTCGAAGAGCGTGAAGGTGCCGAGCGGCTGGCGGCGGCCGGGGACATTCGCCTGATGGCCATCGATGTCGCTCATCGAGCTCACATACGGCGACGGCTCGACGTGCGCATCTCGAAAGGCGAAGGTGCGCGTCCAGTCCATCTTCTCATCGGCTTGCGGATCCATCGGCGTTCCGTCCGCGAAGACGCTCGCGATGTCGACGTGCTCGCCGGCGATCGCGAGCTCCAGCGTCTCCGTCGCGCCGCACATTGCGAAGAGGAAGCCACCGTTCTGCACATACTGTCGCAGATGCTCGGCCACATCCTTTTTCAGTGCCGGAATATTCGGGAACCCGAGCGCGCGCGCCGTCGCGAGCTGCCGATCCTGCTGCTCCACGAACCACGGGGCGCCGCGGTACGAGATGTAGAACTTGTTGAGTTGGCCCGTGAAATCTTCGTGGAAGAGGTGAATCCAGTCGTACTTCGCGAGCTCGCCGTGCTCGACTTGATCGTCCCAGATCGGCGTGTATGGAATGCCCGCGTACTTGAGCGCGAGCGTGACGGCGTCATCCCATGGCGGCGAATACGGCGCGGTGTAGATCGCGATTTTGGGCGCCTTTTCGAGCGGCACGGCGTCCATGTTGCCGTTCGCCATCGTGCTGCGGATCTGGGAGAGCGAGCCGTCGTCGAGTGGCTCGAAGGAGACGCCGTCGAGTCCGGCGCGGCGGCGAATCTCCGGCGTGTCAGGGAGGAGAAACGAGCCGCCGCGATAGTTGAGCAGCCACTCGGCCTTTCCCCCGGCCAAAAGTGCGGCGTACGTCAGCCCATACGCCTTGAGATGATTGCCCTGCTCATCATCCATCGGAATGAGCACGTGCTGCGCGCGCGCGGCGCCGGCAAAGCACAGCAAAAGACCGGTGACAGCGCTGCATAACCGCATGCCGAAAGATAACATCCGCACACTCATCAGCTCTGCGGCGCGATCCCGTTTCGCGACAGATCGAGCTCGCGTCGCGCCTGTGGCAAGAGCGCGCTCTGCGGGTAGGTGAGGATGAGGTGCTCCAGGTGCTCGATGGCCGCCTGATTCTGCCCTCCGTGGCGCAGCGCGCGGGCCCAATCGAGCTCCGCCTCCGGCGCTTCTGGCGCATCGCTCGACTTGTCTACGATTGCGCTCCAGAGCGCGATCGCCTGCGCCTCGCTGTGATGCGCCGCGTAGAGTCGCGCGGCGGTCGCGAGCAGCAGCGGCGCCGCATCTCCGAGCTCCGCTGCGGCCTTCTCGAATCCAGCCGCGGCGGCGGCCGTGTCGCCGCGCGCGAGCGCGAGGAAGGCGCGCCCCGTCACCGGCGCGGTGTCCGCACGTGTGCGCGCGAGAAGGGCGAGCGCCGAGAGGGCCTCAGGCGATGACTCGACGTCGGGACGCAGCGACTTCCGCGCAGCCTTGAGATTGCCGTCGTACATCGCGAGCCAGCCGAGCGCGTCCGCATCGCCGGAATCCGAGTGCGCGAGCAGCTCGCGCGCCTTCGTGATGTCTCCGGCGCGAATCCATCCCCACGCGAGCACGCGATCGAGCGGAGGCCTGTCCGCCGGCCGCAGAAAGCGCGCGTACGCATCCATCACCTTCGACGCCTCCGCGACACGCCCCATCTGACTGAGCGCGCGCAGGTGCACCGGAACGATCGTCGCGGCAGCCGTTGCGGAGTCGAGGGTGCGCTCGCCGAGCGATGCGAGAAAGAGCGAGCCGGCAGCATCGCCGCCGCGCAGCGCATCGTACGCGGCGCGAGCGAGCGCGCGCGGCTCGGGGCTCGCTTGCTGCGCCGCCGCGAGCGCGTCGCGGGCGACGAGCCACGCCTCGACCTCCTCCGCCTTCGTTGCGAACTCGCTCCACGCGACGACGGCCGCACTGTCCGGCGGGAGGATGCGGAGCGACTCCCATCCGTCGCGCGGCGTTCCCCACATCAGCTGCAGCGACGCGAGCACGCGTCGGGACGGGACGGTGACGGGCGACGCCTCGAGCGATTTCACGATCCCGGGCCGCGCGGTCGCGGGCGCGGACACGAGTGAGAACGTCGCGGCCTGATCGAGATACGGATTGTTCTCGACCGCCTCGCGCCACGACTGCGCGGCGAGATCCCACAGCCCCATCGCGGCGCGCAGCTGGGCGAGCTCGTACTCGAAGCCGCGGCCGGTGCCGACGTCCTTCTGCGCCTGCCGGAGCACGCTGTCCGCAGCGCGCACGTCGCCGTCGGCGATGAGGATGCGCGAGTACTCGCGCGCGGGCGTCGCGTCTCCTGGCGAGTCGCGGCGCCAGCGCTCGAACGCCTCGCGCAGCTTCGTACGCTGTCCGAGCGTGCGCAGTGTGCGCAGCTGCGCCTCGCGCAGCGGCGCGAGCTCTGGCTTGGCGACGATGGCCCGCTCCACCACGGGGAGAAATTGCTCGAGATGTCCGAGCTCGGCGTCCATGCGCTCGAGTCCGAGCAACGCGGGGACGCTCGCGGGATCGCTTGCGAGCGATTGCGTGTATGCCGCCGCGGCCTCGGCGAACTTCGAACCCTGCTCCAGCGCCTCGGCGCGCGAGTACGCCTCACTACCACCCTGCGCATGCGCGCGGGATGTGACTGCGCAGGCAAGCACGACGAGCATCGCGGCAGCGCGCGCGTGAATCACGTCACGGCTCCGCATTGATCCGCTTGAAGTACTCCATCACCGACTGTCGCTCTTCGGCCGAGAGTCCACGGAGCTCGTTCCACGTCGGCTCGGGATACTTGAGCGCGGAGCGCCCAGTCTCATTCGTGTTCGCGGGCTCGGCGATCTCGGGATTCGTCGCCGATTCCGACTCGCGCTTGCCCGTGTCCTCGCGCTCGTCCTTCTGCAACGTGAGCCCTGCATCGAGGAGGCGATGAAAGAGGCGCTGCTGCCGATCGAGCAGCGGTGCATCGACTCGGCCGGTCTCGAGTTGCGCTGCGATCTCGCGCATCTCCTTCGCCATCTGGGCCGCGTGGGCCTCTCCAGCGCCCGCCTCGTCCATCTGCTGCGCGAGTCCGCGCTGCGAGCGCGCGAGTGTGCGTGCCTGCTCACTCCCCTCGCCGCCGGGTTGTCCGCCCGCGCCGGGCATCAGCGAAGCGGACTGCCCATTCAGCGATCCCTGCTGCTTTGCGAGCTGTCGCATCTTCTCGATCATCTCGGAGAAGCCCGAAGCGGAGGAGCCGTTCGCCGCGCGTTGGCGATCGGCCATGAGCTTGGTCGCCGCATCGTTGAGCGATTGCGCGGCCTCCTGCATCGCGCCGGCGGTCTCCTGCTGGCCGTTGGGCGATGCGTCGGATGTCTGTCTCGTCGCTTCCTGTACACGCTGCTGGGCTTCGCCGAGCGCGCGCTGCGACTGTTGCGAGACGTGGGAGGATTGGCGCGCGGCGCGCTGCACTCCCTCGCTCACCTTCTCGACTCCCTGCTGTACCGCGCTCTGATCTCCCTTGAGCGACGGGGATCCGCCCGCTCGCGCCTGATCCGCGAGCGCCTGCTGCTGTCGCGCGAGCTGCATCGTCTCCTGGATCGACTTGTCGAGCTCCTTCGTCAATCCATTCTTCCACTCCTGAA
>JBDTJH010000137.1:0-7182 GCA_039935955.1 Gemmatimonadaceae bacterium | reverse complement strand
CAGCCCGCACCGCAAGCACGCGCGCCACGGCCGAGCGCGCTGGCCGCCTCTTTTCCGTCAAACTACATTGTGAGCACATGGCACAGCACCCGAAATCCGTACTCTGGATCGATGATGAGGCCGATCTCCTCGAGTCGCACCGCATCTTCTTGCGGGAGAAGGGTTTCGAGGTAGAGTCCGCGACCAATGCGGACGACGCCGTCGAGATGCTCCGGCGCCGGACGTACGGCATCGTGCTGCTCGACGAACAGATGCCCGGCAAGCGCGGCCTCGAGGCCTACCGCGAGATCCGCGAGCTCGACCCGCTCCTCCCCATCGTGATGGTGACGAAAAGCGAGGAAGACGCGACGCTCAAGGAAGCGATCGGCGTCGATGTGCGCGACTATCTCGTCAAGCCGATCAATCCGCGCCAGGTGCTCGCGGTGATCACGCGCGTGCTCGACGGCCCGCGCATCCGACAGCAGGCGATCGCGCGGTCCTTCGTCGAGCGCTTCCGCGCGATCGAGCTCGACCGACAGGCGCCGCTCGACTGGCGCGGCTGGGTCTCGCGCTACAGCGAGCTCGTGGAGTGGGATGTCAGTTTGGCCGAGGCGCGGGAGCAGAGTCTCTACGACTCGCTGCAGTCGCTGTATCCCGACATGCGCCGCGAGTTCGCGACGTTCATGCGCGACGCATACCCGGGATGGCTCAAGAATCTCGAGGGCGATCGTCCGCCGCTGTCGATCGACATCGTGAGCGAGTTTCTGCTCCCGATCCTCGAGCGCAATCGCGCGGCGGTGTTCGTCGTGATCGACTGCCTGCGCCTCGATCAGTGGGCCGTACTCAGTCCGCTGCTCGCGCCCTTCTTCGAGATCGAGATGACGCATCACTTCTCGATTCTGCCCACCGCCACGCCGTACTCGCGCAACTCGATCTTCTCGGGACTCTTCCCGAGCGAAATCGCCGCGCGATTCCCCGACTGGTGGGGCGAGCGCGAAGATGAATCGCTGAATGCGCACGAGCGCGGTTTGCTCGAGGCGCAGTTCGCGGAGCTCAAGCGTCCGATCCCGGTGCGTTACGAGAAGATCTCGAGCACCGCCGACAGCGTGGAGCTCGAGCGCCGCGTCTCGAGCGCGATCGCGCGCGAGGGCGTGAGCGCGTTCGTCTTCAACTTCGTCGACCTGCTCACGCACGGGCGCAGCGAGTCCGCGATCCTGTATGAGGTCGCGAAGGACGAGATCGCGCTGCGGCAGATCACAAAGCAGTGGTTCGAGCGCTCGGTGCTCTTCACGATTTTGAAGGACGCGGCGCGCAAGAACATCCCGGTGCTCATCACGAGCGACCATGGCTCGATCCACTGTCTCACGCCGGCGACTGTGTTCGCGAAGCGCGATGCGACGGCGAATCTCCGCTACAAGTTCGGCGAGGATCTGCGCGCGGAGAAATCCGAGTACGCGCTGTCGTTCGGAAACGCGGATGACCTGAAGCTGCCGCGCCGTGGATCGGGGGCGAACACGCTGCTCGCGGTGGGCGACACCTTTTTCGTCTATCCGACGAAGCTGCGCGAATATCAGACGCGCTACCGCGGCTCGTTCCTGCACGGCGGAGTGACACCCGAAGAGTGCATCCTGCCGGTCGCGCTTCTCACGCCGCGCCGCTAGTGAATCGCGTCTCCTACAGACGCCTCACCCCGTTTCTGCGCCCACACGTGTGGCGCATGGCGGGGAACATCGTCTTCAACCTCATCGGCGCCGCGCTCGACGGCTATGCGTTCGCGCTGCTGATCCCGTTCTTGAACGCGCTCTTCGGGCTTCCCGCGCTCCCGATCAAGAGCGGTTGGGTCACGGCGTTCCTGAGCTGGACGATCGGCGGGCTGCTGAATCCGAATGATCAGATGGGATCGCTGCGCAACGTCATCCTGATTCTGCTCGCCACCGTCGCCGTCAAGAATCTCTGCATTTGGGCCGCCGGCACACTCGGCGCGCAGCTCCAGGAGTACATCACGCGCGATCTCCGCGACGCCGTCTATCGCCATCTGCAGTTGCTCCCGATCGGATGGTTCACGCGCACGAAGGTCGGGCAGATCATCTCGCGCGTGCTCTCCGACACAGAGCAGACGAAGACACTCATCACGCAGCTCGTCACGCAGGCGATCTCCGCCGCGGCGATGGTGACGATCTACGTCGCGTATCTCTTCGGCATCTCGTGGCGGCTCACGCTCCTCGCGCTCGTCGTCGCGCCGGCGCTGACCTTCGCGCTGCAGCCGCTGCTCAGAAAGCTGCGCCGCGGCTACCGTCGCCTGCGCAATGATCACGGCGAGATGATGAGCGTGCTGCAGGAGAGCGTGAGCGGCATCCGCCTCGTGAAGTCGTTCGCGGCCGAGGGGTATGAGGAGACGCGGTTCACGACGGCGAGCCACACGTACTCGAGCGGCCTCGTGCGCATGGCGAAGTTCGCGCTGATCGGTCAGCCGATCACCGAGACGCTTGGCACGTTCATCGTGGTGTTGCTGCTTTGGACGGGCGCGAAGTGGGTGCTGGTTGACCACACGCTGCAGGCGTCGCAGTTCCTCGTCTTTCTGACGTTCGTGATGCGCATGCTGCAGCCGCTCAAACAGCTTTCGCAGATCCCCGCGATCGCACAGAACTCCTTCGCGAGCGCGGACCGGCTGTTCGAGGTGCTCGACATGGCGACGGAGAAGTCGACGGATCGCGGGACGAAGCTGGCGACGAACTTCGACCGCTCGCTGACGTTCGAGGATGTCTCGTTCGAGTACGACCAGAGCACGCCTGTGCTGTCGAACATCTCGTTTACGGCGCGCAAGGGAGATGTGGTCGCACTGGTGGGCGCGAGCGGGGCGGGGAAGAGCACGCTCGCGGATCTGATTCCGCGCTTCTACGAGCCAACGTCCGGACGCATTCTGCTCGATAACGTCGACACGCGCGACATCGTGCTTCAATCGCTGCGCTCGCTCACCGGGATCGTGAGCCAGGAGACAGTCCTCTTCAACGACTCCGTGCGCGCGAACATCGCGTACGGCCGCGGCGCGGCGTACACCGACGCGCAGATCCAGGCGGCGGCGCGCGCCGCGAACGCGCACGGATTCATCTCGGAGCTCCCCGAGGGCTACGACACGATGCTCGGCGAGCGGGGCGCACGGCTTTCGGGCGGGCAGCGCCAGCGGATCGCGATCGCGCGCGCGCTGCTGGTCGATCCACCGATCCTCATTCTCGACGAGGCCACGTCTGCCCTCGACACCGAGAGCGAGCGGCTCGTGCAGGAGGCGATCGATCGTCTGCTCGCGGGGCGCACGGTGATCGTGATCGCGCACCGCCTGTCGACGATCGTGAATGCGACGGAGATTCTCGTGCTCGATCGCGGGCGCATCATCGAGCGCGGCACGCACGCAGCGCTCCTCGATCAGCACGGCGCGTACTACCGGCTGCACACTCTCCAGTTCGGAGACAGGGATTCGCAACCGGTAGAAGAACATGCGAATACTGTTCTATAGCCAGCAGCCGGAGTGGAACGGGAGTGCGCGGGCGCTGGCCGCGTCGGCGCGCGGGATGAGCGAGCGCGGGCACAACGTCACCGTCGTGTGCCCTCCGGAAAGTGCGCTTGAGCAGCATCTCGAGTTCGGCGCATACGAGGTGGTGTCGCTCTCGACGCTGTTGCCGTGGCCCGTCGCCGCGATGCGTTTGCGGCGACTGGTCCATGACCGATTCGTCCAGGTCGTGATCGTGAACGGCGACCGGGAGCAGCTGATCGCCGCGCTCGCGACGAGGCTCGCCGAGCGCGCGGCGGTGCTGCGACGGGTTGCCTTCGGGCAGAAGTTGAGCGTCACCGCAGGCGCGCGATTCGCGTTCAAGCTCGCGCCCAGCGGGCTGCTCTTCTGCTCGGAGAGCGAGATGCGGACCGCGCCCGCCGTCTCGCTCACGCGATTTCCCTCCGCCGTCGTCCCGCTCGGCGTCAACGCGCAGGCGTACGACGCGATTCGTCCCGCATCGCGCGCGAGCATCGGCGCGCCGGGGGGCACGCGGTTGCTCGTCTGCGTCTACGATCGCTCGGGGCAGTCGCGTGCGGCGACGGTGCTCCGCGTCATCGCGCTGCTTGCGCCGCGGCATCCCGAGCTGCGCCTTGCGATGATCGGCGCGGGCTCGGACGACGAGGATCTGCGCATGCACGCCGCGGCGCTGCGCATCACTGGCGCCGTCAGCTTCCTCGGCGAGCGCGACGACTATCTCTCCGTGCTGAGCGTCGCCGATCTCGGCTGGGTCGTCGCCGACGGAGACAACGCGGTATACGCGCTGCTCGATCTGCTCGCGTCGCGTGTGCCGGTGCTGGCCGAGCGGGGGACGGTGGCGGAGCAGTACGTGCCGGATGGGATCGCGGGGATTCTGCTGCCGCGCGGCGAGGCTCCGGACATCGCGGCGGCCGTCGCGCTGCTGCTCGGCCACGACGATCGCCGCGCCGCGATGGGCGGCGCGGGGCGCGCGCGTGTGTCGCGCGACTATTCGGAGACGAAGATGATCGACGCCTTCGAGGCGGCCGCGGCGATCGCGAGCGACCGCGCGCGCTGGTGAGCGACCGGAAGGCGCCGAGCTTCGAGGATCGCGCTCAGTATGTAGCGCTGCGCGGACTGACGGCGTTGCTCGGATTGTTGCCGTGGCGAGTGGCGGTGGAATTTGCGGGGTGGATCGGGACGTTGTTCTACTGGCCGCTCGGCGTGCGGAGGACGGTCGCGGAGAAGCAGATCGCGGCGGCATTTCCGGAGTATTCGTCGCGAGAGGTGCAGCGTGTCGCGAAGGAGAGTTTTCGGCATCTTGGGAGAGTGGCGGCGGAGAGCGCGCTGTTCTCGAGGCTCGATGGCGCCGGGATACTCGAGCACATGGAAGGCACGGACGGGCTCGAGCTGTTCCAGCGCCAGCGCGATGCGGGGCGCGGAGCGATCGTGCTCACCGGACATCTCGGCAATTGGGAGCTCGGTGGCGCGGCGACGGCAGCGAGCGGGCATCCCATCGATGTGGTCGTGCGACTGATGGGGAATCCGCTCTTCGACGGATATCTGACGCGCACGCGATCGCGGCTCGGGATGACCGTCGTACGCGACCGCGATGCCGTGCGCCACACGGCGCGCGCGCTGAAGGATGGACACGTCATCGCGTTTCTGATCGATCAGTCGGGGCTGCACATCGCGTCGAGCTTCGTGAACTTCTTCGGGCGGCCGGCGAAGACGCCGCGCGGCCCGGCCGTGCTCGCACTGCGCCTCGATGTGCCCGTATTCTTCGGCGTGAGCCTGAGACAGACGGACGGCCGATATCATTTGCACATCCGCGAGCTCGTCACCGAGCGCACGGGCGACACCGATCGCGACGTGGAAACAATTCTCAACGAGTACTCGCGCACGCTCGAGAGCTTCGTGCGTCAGGCGCCCGAGCAGTATTTCTGGCAGCATCGCCGGTGGAAGCGTCAACCGGCGGACACGCCGCCCGAGCTTCGGGATCCCGTATGAACGCGCTCCTCTGGCGGAAGCTGCGCGCGGATCGGCGTGCGATGATCGGGCTCGGCGCGATCACGAGTATGGTGCTGCTCGCGATTCTCGCTCCCCTCGTCACACGATGGGACCCGACCGGCATCGCGCTCGCGAATCAGCTACAGCCGCCGTCGGGCGCGCACTGGCTCGGCACCGACTTGCAGGGTCGCGACGTGTGGGCGCGGCTCGTCTATGGCGCGCGGATCTCGCTGTCGGTGGGATTCCTCTCGCAGGGGATCTCGCTCACGATCGGACTCTCGCTCGGACTGATCGCGGGCTTCTATGGAAAGTGGATTGACGAGGGCGTGATGCGCCTCGCCGATGTGACGTTGGCGTTTCCATCGTTGCTACTGCTCATCGCGCTCGCGGCCGCGTTCGAGCCGTCGCTCACGACGGTGCTCGTGACGATCGGTGTCGTCGGATGGGCAGGGATGGCGCGCATCGTTCGCGGGCAGGTGCTCGTGGTGCGTCAGCTCGAGTACGTGCAGGCGGCGCGCGCACTCGGCGAGCGCGACTATCGGATCATTACGCGACACCTGCTCCCGAACGTCATTGCGCCTGTCGTCATCGCAGCGACATTAGGTGTAGCCGGCGCCATCATGGCGGAGGCGGCGCTCTCGTTCCTGGGGCTGGGCGTTCAGCCGCCAACTCCAAGCTGGGGCTCGATGATCGCGGACGGCCGCGATCTCGAACAGCTCAGACACGCGCCGTGGACTTCACTCAGCCCCGGTCTTGCGATCGGGGCCGCGGTACTCGGCTTCATCCTGCTCGGCGACGCGCTGCGTGACGCGCTCGATCCGCGCGCACTCGAGGGACGGACTTGATGAGCTACGATGTCGATGCGCTTCGCGCGAAGGAATATCCGTGGACGCTGAGCGGAGAGCAGATCTATCTCGACAACGCGAAGACCGGCGCGATGCCCAAGCGGGCGGCGGCGTCGGTGTCAGAGTGGGCGGCGCTCCGAGCGGAGCCGTACAAGTTGACGACGTACCAGGATCTCGAGGTCTTCCAAAAATCGCGCGAGCTGCTCGCGAAGCTGATCGGCGCGAAAACCGGCGAAATCGCGTGCGTGGTGAATACGTCGTACGGGATCAACGTCGCCTCGCTCGGACTTCCGCTCAAGAGTGGCGACGTCGTGCTCACGTACGAGGGCGAGTATCCGGCGGATGTGTATCCGTGGATGTCGCTGGCGCGGAAGGGGGTAAAGCTCGAGCTGATCCCGAAGAAGAACGGACTGCCTGATGAGGCGCGGCTGCTGGAAGAGCTCAAGCGACCGGAGGTAAAGGTCGTGACGATGTCGTGGGTGTCGTTCTCGACCGGCTTTCGCGCGGATCTCGCGACGATCGGCGCGGCGTGCAATGAGCACGGCGTGTATTTCGTCGTCGATGCGATTCAAGGCGTCGGTGCGCTGCAGCTCGACGTGTCGAAGCTGCACATCGACGTGCTCGCGTGCGGCGCGCAGAAGTGGCTGTTGGCGCCGTGGGGATCGCGATTCGTGTACGTGCGGGAGGGAGTCATGCCCGAGCTCGAGCCGGCGGTGGTCGGGTGGCTCGCGATGAAGTCGAGCGAGGATTTCACGCGCATGGTCGACTACGATTTCAACTTCTACGATGACGCGCGTCGCTATCAGATCAACACGCTTCCGGCCGGAGACTTCGCGGGGCTGAATG
>JBDTJH010000136.1:0-8896 GCA_039935955.1 Gemmatimonadaceae bacterium | reverse complement strand
GCTGACGGTGGCGCACGCGTACCTCGTCAGCCAGGCGGAAGGCATCATCGAGCAGGTCGATGAGTTCCAGGTGCGTCTCATCAACGCGCTCATCGATCGTCCCGACGTCCGACTCGGTCACCGGTAGGCCGCTTCCCGGTTTCTTTCCGCGTGATGTGCATGCGGAGCGCCGGGCAGCGTCTCATCGGACAACCACGCGTGAGCTGATCGTATGGCTTCAATTTTTCACCGGTCCAAACAGCGGCGCGCAGAACGGGCGCCGGTTACGCACGGCGGGGGGATCAACCTCGTGCCGCTCGTGGATATTCTCACGTCTATCGTGTTCTTCAGCCTCCTGACCTATCAGGGGGCGACGATGGCCGCGCTTACGTCGTTCGACCTTACGCTGCCGCCCGTCGTCGTCAACACGCCGGAGCAGCTCTCGAAGATCAAGTCCGAAAAGGACGTGCTCAATCTTCTCCTCGCGGTGCGCGTCGACAACGACAAGCTGACCGTCGAGCACTCGGAGCAGGGTGGCTTTCATCAGGTCATCAACGGATTCGACAAGTCCTCGCTCGACCAGCTCGAAGCGCTCATGACGAGCATCCGCAACCAGTATCCGCAGAACGCCGACGTCACCGTGATCCCCGCGGACGAAGTGAGCTACGCGAACATCGTGCACGTGCTCGAGCGGCTCAAGCTCGCACACTTCACGGGAATCTCGCTGACCACGAAGGCGCGCGGCGCCGGCACGGGGGCCTAGAATGAGCCGTGCAAAGGATGCGCGCATGGCACGCCGCGCGGGCCAGTTCGCAAAGTTCCGGATGACGGAGCTCAATCTGATTCCGCTCGTCGATACCTTCGTGTCGATCGTGTTCTTCGCGCTCACCACCGCCACCGTCGGCGAGCTGTCGCCCGTGGTTCCGGGCGTCCGCCTTCCGACCGCGGGGGTGGGCGTCGTCGCGCTCTCGCAGCTCACGCTCGGCATCGGGGCGCAGGTCACGCTCGCCGGTCATCCGCTCATGAGCACGCTCGATGCCGCACGCGCCAGGTCCAACGATCCGGGGCAGCCGCTCGTGATCCCGCCGCTCTTCTCCGCGCTGAAGGCCACCTCCGATTCCATTCGGCGCGCGAAGTCGACGCCACGGGACTCGTCGCTCGACACGCCGCTCGCGATCCAGGGTGATAGCAGCATGCACTACGACCTCCTCGCGCGCGTGATGCAGACGGCGCGTATGGCGGGCTTCAAGAACCTCTCGCTACAGGTGAACAAGACGGGGAACGCAACGACCGTCACCACGGTCCCCGGCACACCGGGAGCTCCGTAAATGGCCGCCGAAGCGAGACCGCCGCGCACCGCGCGGAAGCCGGTTGACGATGTCTCGTTCACGAGGCAGCTCCGCTACGAGTTCGCGGACGCCGAGGGACGGGCGATCCTGTATTCGTACTGCATGTCGGCGGTGCTCGGCATCATCTGGCTGCTGCTCGTGCTCTTCCTTCCGGCGCCGCCGAACTCGATCAACCTGCTCAAGGAAGAGGAGCCGGTGAACATCGAGGTGAAGGCGGAGGACATTCCTGTTCCGACGCCGGCGCCTGTCGCGGCCGCGGCGAGCAGTGGCGGCGCGCCGAAGACGGCGGCAGCTCCGGCGAAGCATCCTGGTGGCGGGAAAGGCGGGCCACCGAAGAACGACACGCGTGCGATCAACGACGCGTTCGGCGGCGGCTCGTCGAACAACACCGGCGGCATGGTCGGCGACGTGTCGAACGCGCTGCGCGGCACTGCGGTGGCAACGGGCACCGGCTCGGCGCCCGGCGCGCAGGGGAAGGCCGTGATCGGCTACGGCGCTGGCGGGCAGAGCTCGCGCACGCCGGGGCGCGGCGGCCTTGGTGACGGACTCGGTGGCACCGGCTCCGGCAGCGGGCTGGGTGGCGTCGGTGGAGGCGGTGGCGTCGGCTTCGCGACGGTGAAGGTCGCGCCGCCAAGCGTGATCCACGCGGAGAACGTCGGAGGTCCCGGACGCAACGTCTCCGATCTCGGCGACTACGTGCGCGGCCGCAACTCGCAGCTGCAGTTCTGCTACTCGGAGTACGGGCTCAAGACGAATCCTTCGCTGGCCGGATCGGTCGCGGTGGCGGTGACGCTCACGAGCGAAGGATCGGTGACCGGCGTCGACATCACGAAGCGCACGTGGTCGGGTCCCGGCGCGGCCGAGGCGGAGTCGTGCATCAAGCAGCGCATCTCGGGGTGGAAATTTCCGAGCTCCGACCACGGCGGCGGGACGTACAGCTTCTCGTTCTCGTTCAGCCGATAGGGGGTAGCGAGTAGCGAATAGCAAAGCAACCTGCCCACTACGTGCACGAAAAAAGCCAAAAAAAGACGAATCGAACCCGACGCGGCGAGAATAACTTGCCGCGGGCCAGGTTCGATTCGTGCTTTTTTCGTGTCATTCGTGCTCGTAGTTAGCAGGTACTATTCGCTCCCCTCTCCTCGCCACGCGACGAGCCCATTACGCCGCCCCCGCCTCGGCGACCGCCTGGTTCTGCTTCCCCTCCTCGCCGCTCACGCCGATCGCGCCTACCACCTTGCCATCCTTCTCGATCGGAATGCCGCCGGCGAAGATCATCACGCGGCCGCGGTTGGAATCCTGAATTCCGAGGAAGTCATCGTCGGGCTGCGACAGCGTCGCGCGCGTCTTCGTATCGATGTCGAAAGCGCGCGATGTGAACTCCTTGTTGATGGCGATGTCGATGCTGCCGATCCACGCGTCGTCCGTGCGCACGTGGGCGACGAGGTTCGCGATCAGTGTTTGTCGATCGAGGGATGCGCGCTGCGCGCGGCGAGGGAATCGCGCGTACGGTGGGCGCGATCGCGCGCTGTGCGGAGCTCGCCGGCCAGAGCGCGCCGACGCTCGAAGGCGGCGTAGCGCACGGCGTACGCGGAGTCGAGGCGATTCGCATCGCGGAGCGAGAGGACTTCGCTGTCGAGTGATGCGCGCGCGACCATGAATCGCTTGTCGAGCGAGTCGAGCGCGGCCGTTGCGGCGACGAGCGCTGGATCGGCGGGAGCGGCGAGCGGTCGGGTCTGCACTCGCCCGCTCGTTCTCCCCGTGGTAGTATCCACCTGTGTGGCGCGCCCACGCTCGCCGCGACAGGCGGTGGTGCAGAGCGCGATGACGAGCAGCACGCGACCGGTCGAAAGGAGAATTGACTGACGGTGTGGCATAAGGCGCTGCAAGCTATCGGAGCTCTGCTCCTGCTGCAAACCTCGGTGAAGCTCCCCGAGCCCCGCGGTTACGTCAACGACTTTGCCGGCGTGATCTCCGCCGCGCAGACGCAGCACGTTCAGGCGGTCATCGACGACGTGCGCCAGAAGTCCGGGGGCGAGATCGTCGTCGTCACGCTCGCAGATATCGGGGATGCTGCGCCATCGGATGTCGCGCTGCAGATCGGTCGGCAGTGGAAGGTCGGGAAGTTCGGCAAACCCGGCGACACGTCGCGCAACACCGGCGTCATCATCCTCGTGCAGCCGAAGGAGACCGCATCGTCGGGGCGCGGGCAGTGCTACGTCGGTGTCGGCTATGGCGCCGAAGGGTTCATCACCGACGCGACGTCGGGGCAAATGTGCCGCGATGCGACCGATGCGTTCAAAGCGAAGAATTATGGCGACGGCATCGCGCAGATCACGGACCAGGTCGCGCAACGCTTCGCGAGCGAATATAATTTTTCCCTCGACACGACGCTCGTGGCGAGCGGCGGCCCGGTGGAGGTGGCGCGGCAGCGATCGCATTCGATCCCGCCGTTCTTCTTTTTTTTACTCGCGTCGATTGCCTTCTTCATCATCACGAACGCCTTTCGGTACAAGCGCGGGAGCGGGTGTAGCGGCTGCATTCCGATCTTGCTCTCGAGCGGCGGCGGTAGCGGCTGGGGCAGCGGCGGGAGCAGCTTCGGCGGCGGCGGAGGAGGGTTCGGTGGCTTCGGTGGCGGTGGCGGGTTCGGTGGTGGTGGTGGCGGCTCAAGCTGGTGAGATAACATGGCGAAGATGACGCTGGACGAGCTGGTCGCGCAGCTACAGAAGGCTTTCGGAGACGGGCTCGAGGCGGTGGTGCTCTACGGCTCCGCGGCGGCGGGTGAGCACATACCGAAGCGCTCGGACTTCAACGTGCTCGTGATCGTGCGCGAGATCGGACTCGCGGAGCTCGAGCGCGAGGCCGCGATCGCGCGCGCGTGGGGCGAGGCCGGAAATCCGCCGCCGCTCACGCTGACGGCAGCCGAGTGGCGCTCGTCGAGCGATGTGTTCCCGATGGAGTACGGGGACGTGCTGGAGCGGCATCGCGTGCTGTACGGGACTCCACCCTTTGATGGTGTCGTAGTATCGCCCCGGGATTTGAGATTGCAGCTCGAGCACGAGGCGATGGGGAAGCTGCTGCAGCTGCGGCAGGGGATCCTCGCGGCAGGTGGCGAGAAGAAGCGGCTGGTCGAGCTGCTGGCGGGAAGTCTCTCGACCTTCATGGTGATCTTCCGTGCGCTGCTGCGCTATCATGGCGAGACGCCGCCAACGGACTACGAGCGACTCATCGCGGCCGTGTCGGCGCGTGCGAAGATCGATGGTGCGCCGTTCGCGCGCGTCGTTCGTCATCTGCGCGGAAGCGAGCTGCTCCCGGAGCGCGAGGTCGCGCAGGTGCTGGCCGGCTATCTTGCCGGAGCACATGCGCTGGTTGAGTACCTCGACCGACTTGAGGAATTGAAATGAGACGCATGATCATGGTGCCGGCGCTGGTTCTCCTCTGTGCGTGCCCAGGCGACAAGAAGGCGGCACCGCCGCCGCTGGCGCAGGATACGACGCCGGTGGATCTGAGCGCGGTGAAGACCGACATGCCGGCCGCCGCGCCCGACACGTTCAAGCCGCCGGTGTTCGCGAAGCCGCGAGTGTCGGCGCAGATTCCGAATGCGCCCCCTGAGCTCCTCGAGGTCGTGCAGCGCGAGCAGGCGTTCTCGAAGTTCTGCTATCAGGAGTTCGGTGAGAAGGCCGATCCGTCGTTGCAGGGCGGCGTCGCGATGGTGGTGACGGTGAATGGCGAGGGCCTCAGCGACGCGAAGGTGCGGGCGGACAGCTGGACGTCAAAGGCAGGGACGCAGGTGAACGGATGCCTGAACGAGAGGGCGACGCGCGCGTGGAAGATTCCGGCGGATGCGGTGAAGCCGGGGCAGTACGTCGTACAGCTGGCGTTCCGTCCGACGTAACTTTGGAGGGTGGTTGCTCCAACAAAGTTTTCTTTACCCGGAAGCGGAGATTCTCGATGCGTTCTCGCAAATGGCTGGCACTGGCTCTTCCACTCGCACTGGTCGGCTGCGGCTACAATCGCATCCAGACGCTGGATGAGACGGCGACCGCCGCCCGCAGCCAGATCGAGGTGCAGCTGCAGCGCCGCGCGGATCTGATTCCGAATCTCGTGGCGACGGTGAAGGGGTACGCGGCGCACGAGGAGCAGGTATTCAGCGAAGTCGCGCAGGCGCGCGCCGGACTGCTCGGCGCCGTGCAGTCGCACGATCCGCAGCAGATGGCCGATGCGAATGCGGCGGCCACCGGCGCGCTTGGACGGTTGCTCGCGATCTCAGAGGCATATCCGCAGCTCAAGGCCGATCAGGGTTTTCTCAAGCTGCAAGATGAGCTGACGGGAACCGAGAACCGCGTCGCGGTGGCGCGGGGCGATTACAATCAGGCCGCGAAGGACTACAACACGCTCATTCGCACCTTCCCCACGGCGCTGACGGCGAAGGTTACTGGCGCGAAGCCGAAGCCGTACTTCGAGGTGACGAACGCTGCGAATCGTGAGGCGCCGACGGTCGACTTCTCGAAGCCCGCGGCAACGACGGCACCCCCGCCGCCGCCGGTGAAAGTGCCCTGATGCAACTAGTGAAGAGAATTGTGAGAGCGCGGCCGATGCTGGCCGCGCTTTTCGCATCCGGGTGCGCGTCGTCCGGCGCATCGCATACATCGCCGCCGCCGAACGATCGCGCGCTTGCATTCGTCTTTCCGCTCGCTCTCGACTCGGTGCGCTTCACGAGCGGCTTCGGCGACGCACGGAGCGGAGGACGCACGCACAAGGGACAGGACATGTTCTGCCCGAAGTGGACGCCGATTCTCGCGGTGGTGAACGGCACGCTCGACTGGATTGCGACCGTGCGCCCGAAAAACGGGAAGAGTTATTCGGTATTGCTGAGAGGAGATGATGGCAATCAGTACTTCTATGACCATTTGAACAACGACAATCCCGGAACGAAGGACAACCTCGGCGAACCGGAGCTCGCGTACGCTGCGGGGATGGCCAACGGCGTTCGCGTAACTGCAGGCGAGACAATCGGATACGTGGGAGACTCGGGTGATGCGGAGGCTTCCGGTCCGCACCTCCATTTCGAGATCCACAAGGGCGGGTGGGCGAACCCAATCGATCCCGCGCCGGCACTGCGCGCAGCGCTTTCGAAGCGCCGCGCGTTAAGCGCACGCCGTCAGACACCCTGACCATTTGGCTAGTCTGCGGCTGACAGCACTGCGACTCGGTGTGCGAGTGTTGCAACGAACACGTTGCCTCTTCTTGACAGTCTCGTCCAGTCGCCCTATTGTCGTCCCACCTATAGCACGTCCGCATCGAAACCTTCCAGTGTTTTTCTCGCGCCGGGCATGCGCGCGCTTCGTCCTGCCCCCTCGATCGAAGGGATTGTTGTATCCAATACGCCGGCAGGTTCCCGTGTTCCGCCGCGCGCGCACGATTGTCGTTCGACGACTCACCGCTCGACAGAGGAGGTGCGTAATTCTTTTTTTTCCGTCAGAACCAGTGTTTGTACGCAGGTTCGCAGGCAGTCAACCAATGGAGGGCGCATGAAGGTTCGTGTTCTGTCAGTGGCCGCATTGCTTGCTCTCATGGCGGCGCCGAGGGTGGCGCTCGCGCAGGGAGAGGCATTGCTAACGGGAAAGGTGACGAGCGTCGCCGGAGCCCCCGTCGAAGGCGCACAGGTTTTTCTCGACAAGATGGGATTGGGAACGCAGACGAAGACGGACGGCTCGTACCGCTTCACGGTGCCTGCTGCGCGCGCGACGGGACAGCCGGCGCTGCTCAGCGTTCGACTTCAGGGCTTCAAGCCGAAGTCGGTGACGGTCTCGCTCGCCGCCGGAACGATCAACACGGACTTTACACTCGAGGCGCAGGCCGTCGTGCTGCAGCAGCTCGTCATCACGGGCGAAGGCACGATCACCACGAATGAAAAGCTCGGCGCCACGGTCAACACCGTCGGTTCCGCCGAGATCAACAAGTCGAACGAGTCCAACCTCACCGAGTCACTCGCAGGCAAGGCGCCGAACGTCCAGGTGACGTCGGAGTCGGGCGATCCGGGCAGCAGTGTCAACATTCAGATCCGCGGCATTCACACGTTCTCGGGCGACGGACAGCCGCTGTTCGTCGTCGACGGCGTGCCGGTCGACAACTCCTCGATCAACACGCAGAGCCTTCTCCCGGGCGTCAACAACGCCGAGCAGGGAACGGTGGCTCCGAACCGCATCGCCGACATCAATCCGAACGACGTCGAGTCGGTCACGATCTTGAAGGGATCCGCCGCGGCGGCGATCTACGGTGCGCGCGCTGCGCAGGGTGTCGTGATCATCACGACCAAGAGCGGCCGGTCGGGCGCCACCCAGTACTCGCTGCACTCGTCCTACTCGTTCGACAAGGTCACGAGTGGCTATCCGCTGCAGAGGACGTACGGACAGGGCAACAACGGCTTCCTCGCCGACAACGGCGTCACGGCAGACACGGACGCGAAGTCGTCCAGCCATAGCTGGGGACAGCCGCTCGCGGCCGGAACGCCGACGTACGATCACTTCGCCGAGATGTTCGAGACGGGACACGTCGCGGACAACAATCTCTCGATCTCCGGTGGCGATGATCGCCGCACCTTCTTCCTCTCGGGCGGCAGCAACGACAACCACGGCTTCGTGTTCGGACCGGCAGACCAATACAAGCGCAGCACGATTCGTCTGAAGGCCACGCAGCTCATTGGCGACAAGCTCAAGCTCGGCGGCAACCTGGCCTACGTCGATTCGCGCGGCTCGTACGTGCAGCGCGGCGACAACACGAGCGGCATCATGCTCGGAGGTCTCCGCACCCCGCCGGAATGGAACAACTTCGACTACTTCGCATCGAACGGTCAGTACAAGACGTATCGCTTCCAGACGCCGTCGACGCTCTCGGCGACCACGGGCCGCGGTTACGACAATCCGTTCTGGATCTCGTCGCAAGCGCCGGCGCAGTCGCAGCTCAATCGCGTCTTCGGAAACGTCGACGTCAACTTCGAGCCCGTGGACTGGCTGAAGATTCAGGAAACGGCCGGTGCCGACTATTACACGGACTCGCGCCTCGAAGGGCTGCCGCAGGGGAACGCGACGACCTCCGACGGCCAGGTCATCCGCGCCGACTTCACGAACTACGTGCTCGATCACAACCTGACGGCCGTCGCGAGCCACACATTCTCGCCGTGGTTCGCCGGTACGTTTACGCTCGGACAAAACCTGAACGCGACGTCGTTTCATCAGATCTACGCACTGGGCACGACGCTCATCGCGCCGCAGCCGTTCGCGATCCTGAACACGGTCAGCCGCGACGTTAACGACAGCACGGCGCACATTCACCGTGAGTCGTACTTCGGACAGGCGACGGCGGATCTGTGGGATCAGCTCTTCCTGACCGGCGCGCTTCGTAACGATGGCTTCTCCACGTTCGGCAACAACAACCGCCGTCACTGGTTCCCCAAGGCCAGCGCCGCGTGGACGTTCACGAAGTCCATGCCGTCGCTCGCGAACCACGGCGTCGACTTCGGTAAGCTTCGCTTCGCATACGGAGAGACCGGCCGCGAGCCGGGCGTCTAC
>JBDTJH010000135.1:0-10168 GCA_039935955.1 Gemmatimonadaceae bacterium | reverse complement strand
TCGTTCCACCGGGGCGTCGAGTCGTCGTCATCGATCTGCTCGGCTACGGTCGCAGCGACCGTCCGGAGGGACGCGATCTAAGCATCAAGGCGCACGCCGAGCGTGTGCTGGCGCTGCTCAACGTGCTTCGCATCTCCTTCGCGACGATCGTCGGACACGATCTCGGCGGCGGCATCGCGCAGTACCTCGCGGTGCGGCATCCCACGCGTGTTGCGCGCCTCGGGCTCGTCAGCTCGGTGGCGTTCGACAGCTGGCCGACGCGCGAGGTGCGCCTCGTCAAGGCGACGCTCCCGCTCACGCGCTATCTCCCCGCGATGTGGGTCGCGTCGGTGCTCCGCTCCGACCTCCTGCGCGGCTATTCGGACGTGCAGCGCGGCGGCCACTCGGTGGACATGTACATCCTGCCGTTCGAGGGAGCGGAGGGACGCGACACGCTCGTCGAGCATCTCGCGGCGCTCGATTCGGGTGAGACGGAGGAGCTTGCGCCGAGGCTGAAGGACATCGTCGCGCCGACGGCGATCATCACGGGCGCGCACGACCCATTTCTCGGCATCGGCGTCGCGGAGCGGCTGCACGCGGAGATTGGCGGTTCGACGTTCGACGTCATTCCGGACGTGCGGCACTTCGTCCCGGAGCTCGCGCCGCAGCGCGTCGCGGACGTCATCGCGAATCTCGTGGTGCGATGAGCTCGCGGCTCGAGACGTTTCGCGCGATGGTCGCGCAGCATCCGGACAATGTGCTCGCGCGCTTCGGTCTGGCGAACGAGGCGTTGAAGGAGGGGTTGCACGCCGAGGCGGTTGATCAGCTGCGCGCGTATCTCTCGGCGTACGACGATGAGGGGAACGGCTTCGGGCGGCTCGCGCTCGCGCTCGAGCATCTCGGGCGTGCGGATGAGGCGAAGGAAGCGCTGCACGCGGGGATCGCGGCAGCGCGTCGCTTCGGGCATCCGAGTATGGCGGCTGAGTTCGAGGCGCGTCTCGAGGAGTTGGACGAGGGCTGACGCCTAGTGCAGCGCCGCCGTCGCCTTGCTCAGCGCCTCCGTCGCGTTCGTAAAGCGCGTCGCGAGATCGTTCATCTCCGACTGCGCGAGCTGCTGGTCGCCCGCGCGCGTTGCTTCGTTGATCGACGGGAAGACCATGTTCGAATAGCCGTTGTCTTCATCTGCAGCGTAGATGAGGTTGCGGAACCAGGGACGCGTCTTGAGTCCTTGCGGGCGCGTGAGCGCGCGCTCGACGAGCAGCAGCGACGCGTTGGTGCGCATACTCACCGCTTTCGATGGCGCGCCCTTCGCGAGCACGGAGTCGCGCGCCGCTGCGAAGATCGTTGCCGCGTGTTCGAGCCCATCGATCGACGCGCTGAGCGCCGTCGCATCGAGCGTCCATTTCTTCGCCGTCGCGTTCTTCAACGTCGTCCCCATGTGCGTGCGCATGCCGCGCGCGAACTCGACGTAGTCGTACGGGAGGATCTCCGCGTCGCCGAGCCGCAGCATCATCGCGGTCGCGAGGCGGCCGGACGCCGCGTGATAGGCGTACGTCGGATCGCCGAAGGTCGCCATCCAGTGGTACGAGTCGAACTGCGAGTGGTAGACGCCGCCGCGGCCGTGGTAGCCCCACTCGGCGATGGGAATGCCGAGGTGGTTGTAGAAGCCGGCGAAGTCGGAGCCGCCGCCCGGATCGCCCATCTCGGGCTCGGCACTGTCCGCGACCGTGCCATCGTTGCGCCACACGGCGTAGATCGAGCCATTGCCGCTGGGATCGGGCACCTCGCGCGCAACATCGCGCAGCGTTGGGCGGAGCGACGGCGAGCCACCGGCGCCGAAATGCGGACCGTCGGCCGCGCCGTCCTGATTGAAGTAGGCCACGGCGCCGTGCTGCAGGCGGAGTGAATCATCTTCGACGTACTCCGTCGAACCGAGAAGTCCCCACTCTTCAGCGTCCCACGTGGCGAAGAGGAGTGTGCGCTTCGGCTTCCATCCCTTCTTCACCTCGGCGGCAACGGACTTCGCGGCTTCGAGGATGCTGACGACGCCGCTGACATTGTCGCCGGCGCCAGGACCCCATGCATCGCGATGTCCGCCGATGATCACGATCTCGTCGGGGAACTCGCTTCCCTTCACGATGCCGAAGGTGTCGTAGAGATGCTTGAACGTGCTGGCGGCGGTGTCGCTTCGCACGACGATGCGTGCGGCGACGGGACCGGGGCCCACGTGATACCGGAATGGAAGACCGCCCTGCCACGGCTGCGGAATGTCGGAGCCGCGCACGCCCTTGAGGAGCGCAGCGGCGTTCTTGTAGCTCGCGGGAATGACGGGGATGCGAGGCACGTCCATCTCGCTCAGCGGAATGCGTTTCGCACCGGGACGGCTCGGATAGCCGGGCGTGCTCGGATCTCCGTCGCCGTTCATCACGCTGCCGCGCTGCACGCCGGTCTCGCCGCGCATCGGGCCTTCGGGATACACGTCACCGCGCACGTAGCCATCGTCGGCGGGATCGCTGTAGATGATGAGGCCGAGTGCGCCACGCTTCTCGGCTTCGCGCGCCTTGATGCCGCGGTACGAGCGCCCGTAGCGCGCGATGGCGATCTTCCCCTTCACCGACACGCCCATCGAGTCGAGCTGCTTGTAGTCCTCGATCAATCCGTAATTGACGTAGACGACCGGCGCGCTTACGTCGCCCGTGCCGCTGTAGCCGTTGGCGATGATCTTTTCGAAGGCCGGCCCGCTCGTCGAGTCGTCCGCGACCGCACCCTCGGCGAGGTCCAGCGACAGCGTGTCGGGGGCGACGCGCCAGAGCTTGATCTCGGTGGTGAAGGGCATCCATACGTCGTACGACCGCACCTCGGTCTGCAGCCCCCACGACTTCATCGCGTTGATGACGTAGTCGCGTGTGTGCTCCTGCGCTGGAGTGCCGGCAATGTGCGACTCCTTCGAAAGCTCGTGCGAGTTATGCCGCGCGCTCGCAGTGTCCGGAAGCGCGGTGGCGCTCGCCTCGAGCGCGCGCTCGGTACGCGCGGCGGCGGGGGAGTAACCGGGTGTCGATTGACTTTGCGCGCTGAGCTGGCCGGCGAGCACGAGTGCGAGAGAGATGGAAATCGAACGACGCATCATCACGACCTTGGTTCGGGATTCGTTGTGGCTGCACGAGCGGCGCCGGCGCGCCGCTTGTCGTATTGCATCGCGGCGCGCTCGGGCGCCGCCTTGATCGCACTTTCGGTGTACATGCTTCGTGGATTCCAGAGCACCCATCCCTGCACGCCGTTCGCGTACCCTGCCTCGATCTGCGCCCGGACCTCAGTCGCGGTGTAGTGTGGCGGCCCGAGCGTGAAATCCTGATACCACGGCCGCACGGCGGCGGCGCCCGCGATGCCCGCCGAACGGCGATGCACGTCCTTCAGCCCATGCGCGATGGTCTCGTACGGATGCGCGTTCGGATTCCCGATGCCGTACGAGCCAGGATTATAGTGCGACGGGTACATCATCGGCAGCACGACATCCACTGTGTTCACGAACTGCTCCCACTTCTGCCCGATCCCCATGTCGGTGGTGTCGGTGGCCGTGAGCCCGAAGACATCCGCAGTGATAGGTACGCCGAGCGGCTGGAGGCGCGCGCGCGTGGTGAGGAGCTGTTCGCGAATCACCTGCGCGCGCAGACGCCCGCGCGCGAGCGGGAAGGTCGCTTCGGAAATGAGCCGCTTGTCATCAGGGAATCGAACGTAATCGAACTGGATTTCGCTGAAGCCGAGGTCGACGGCTTCGCACGCGAGGTCGGCGGCGTAGCGCCAGGGGCCGTCCTGATGAGGGTCGAGCCACGGATTCCCCTTCTTGTCACGCCACGGCGTGGAGGGATCGGCCTTCCGGCGGATCGCCCACTCGAGCTTGGTGCTCGCCAGCAGCGGGTCCTTCGCGACGACGATGCGCGCGATGGGGTAGATGTGATGTGCGCGCATCGAGTCGAGCATCGCGCGTAGCCGCGCGTGCGTCATCGGGCGATTGGTGTCCGCGCCGATCGCCTGCGCGAGCGGTACTCGCGAGCGATAGAGCACAAAGCCGCGGTCGTCCTTCACGTCGATGACGAGCGCGTTGACCTCCGTTCGACTCGCGAGACCGATGAGCCCCCATCCGCGATCGCCGAGGGCGGCCCAGCGATTCACGTAGACGCCGCGGACGACTTTGGGCTGGGGGACGAGCGGCGGACGGAGATCGGGGAGCGAGTCGGGCGAGGTGACGCGCTCGGGCTTGGGGCAGAAGTTCGGCTGAGTCGCCGGAGACGCCGCGGGCTTCGTCGCCTGCGCGAAGCTCGATGTCAAACCAGCGATCGCGAGCAACGTGCCGGCCAGAGCGCAGCGATGAAAGTACATTCCCCAATCTACGTGAAGCCAATAGCGACCGCTGGCGATTCAGCTGTCCGCGGATAACTTCCAAAATGGCGACGGCGAAGCGTGCGATGCGGACGTGTGAAAAGGGACACCGCTTCTACAAGACATCATCGTGCCCAACCTGCCCGAAGTGTGAAGCGACGAGGCGGCCGACCGAAGGTTTTTTGGCAGCGCTCTCCGCTCCTGCGAGACGCGCGCTCGAGCGCGCGGGCATCACATCGCTGAGAGTGCTCAGCGGGTGGAGCAAGGAAGAGTTGCTGCAGCTTCACGGAGTTGGGCCCTCGTCGATTCCGAAGCTGCAAGAATTGCTCGCGCGCGACGGCCTTACGCTCAAGGAATGACGACAATGATTCAGCAGCTCGTTCGCATCTCGTTCTATTTCTCCGCGAGCCTCCTCCTCGCGGCATCATTGCCTGCGCAGCGCCCGAATCGTCCAGACTGGTCCGCGCGCTACCAGGCGATCGTCGCCGAAAAGGGGCAGAAGGCGGACAGCGTGCGGCTGCACGAGCTGTTTGCCCTCGACTGGGACTACGGCAACATCGAGTATCCCGAGGGCGCGACGTACTCCGGCTACAAGGGGCAGAACGATCGCTGGACCGACCAGTCGCTCGCAGCGATCGCACAGCGAAAGAAGGAGCTGCAGGGGCCACTCGCGGTGATCATGTCGATCGACCGTACGTCACTCGCGCCCCACGATCAGCTCAACTACGATCTCTTCCGCCGCGGCGCGGAGGACAACATCGCGGGCACTCGCTTCCCCGGCGAGTATCTCTCGATCGATGCGCGAAGCGGACCGCAGCTGCTGTCCCAGGCTCTCGAGCTCAATCCGAACGCAACGGTGAAGGACTACGAGGACATCGTCGCCCGCGTCGACAAGCTCGGCGACGTCGTCGACCAGACGATCGTGCTCCTACAGAAGGGACTCGATGCGAAGGTGACCGCGCCACGCATCACGCTGCGCGATGTGCCGGACCAAGTAAAGGGGTTGCTCACCGCCGACCCGATGCAGAGCCCCGTGCTCGTGATGTTCACGCGATTCCCGGCGAGCATCTCTGCGTCGGAGCAGAAGCGGCTCACGGCCGAGGCGGTGAAGGCGTACGCGGAGAAGGTGAAGCCCGCGTACGAGCGGCTCTACACCTTCCTCACGACGAAGTACATCCCGGGTGCCCGGGAAACCGTTGGCATGAGCGCGCTCCCCGATGGCGCCGCGTGGTACGCGTACAACGTGCGCATTCAGACGACGACGAATCGCACCCCCGAGCAGATCCACGCGACGGGGCTGGCCGAAGTGAAGCGGATTCACGGGCAGATGGACAGCGTAATGAAGTCGATCGGCTACAAGGGGACGTTCGCGGAGTTCACGAACTTTCTTCGTACGGATCCGAAGTTTTTCTTCACCGACAGCGCCGATCTCGTGCGCGCATATCGCGACATCGTGAAGCGCATCGACCCCGAGCTCATCAAGCTGTTCGGGCATCTGCCGCGGCTGCCGTATGGCGTCACCACGATTCCATCGTACGCCGCGAAGTCCGCGACGACGGCGTACTACCAGCCGGGCTCGTACGAGGCGGGGCGGCCGGGCTACTACTACGTGAACACGTACGCGCTCAATACGCGCCCGAAGTGGGAGATGGAGGCACTGTCATCGCACGAGGCCGTGCCGGGGCATCATCTGCAGATCGCGATCTCGCAGGAGCTCACCGACCTGCCGAATTTCCGGCGCTACGGCGGCTACACGGCGTTCGTCGAGGGGTGGGCGCTGTACGCCGAGAGCCTTGGGCCCAGCATCGGGCTGTACAAGGATCCGTACTCGAAGTTCGGTCAGCTGACGTACGAGATGTGGCGCGCGATCAGGCTCGTGATCGACACGGGGATCCACGCGCAGGGGATGTCGCGCCAGGATGCGATCGACTACTTCGAGGCGAATTCGGCGAAGACACACAACGATATCGTGGTCGAGGTCGACCGCTACATCACGACGCCAGGCCAGGCGCTCGCGTACAAGACGGGGGAGCTCAAGATCAAGGAGCTGCGCGCGTACGCGGAGCAGCAGCTAGGGGAGAAGTTCGACGTGCGGGAGTTCCACGACGAGGTGCTGGGCCAGGGCGCGCTGCCGCTGGACGTGCTGGATGCGCGGATCAGAGCGTGGGTGAGCGAGCGGAAGACGAAGGCATAGGTCGCACGCTCATACCGAGTCAGCCACTTGGAGGCAACGAATCAAAGACGTCGTCGTCAAGTGACTCGCGAAGAGTGGCATCGAAGGTAAGCTCGTCGACGCGCAACGTGCCAACGTAGATGCCACTCGCTGCGATGTCTTTCCACTCGATCGTTCCCGCCGCTTCGGCCCTCGTCTCGCGCAGTCGATAGACACTGTAGGTATCGGGATACCCGTCCGCTTCCTCATTGAAGCGACAATCGAGGAAGTACGTGGCTACTCTCGCCTCGACGAGGATTGCACGAGGGACGTCGTAAAATTCCCGATAGAGCATCGGACGCATAGCCATCGTTCAATACCCCAGTAGCGCCGCCCACAGCTGCGGATACATCGCCATGCTCTGGGCGCGATACTGCGGCCGATAGCCGAACAGCACCACATGTCCCTTCCCCTCCTTCACATCCACCAGCGCCGCCTTGCCGCGCAGCTTCTCCGCGCCCAGCAGCCAGCCGGATAGCAGCGGAGTTCCCGTCGACGGATAGACCGCGACCGCCGTCGCGCGCGTCGAGTCCGTGATCTCGAACGCCGGACCGCCCTCGAACCACGCCGCCGGATGCGCGAGCATCAGCTTGTTCAGTGGATGCGACTGATCGAGGTTGAGCGCGAAGAGCGAGCCCGGCGCGTAGAAATCCTTGTTGCTCACGCCCTCGAGCACATTCTTCACCGGCAGCTTGAGATAGTCGATCGCCCAGCGGCTCGCGTCGTTGAACGTGATGAGCGTGCCGCCCGCCTTCACGAAGTCATGCAGTGCCGCGTCGCCCGCGGTGCCGAGTCCGCCCTTGAGCGAGTCAGGGTAGCCCGCCTCGCGCGGTCCCGACTGCAGCCCGCGTGGCGATTCATCCGGCAGAATGATCGCGTCGAAGCGCGACGCGAGGTTCCCCGCGTGCACCTCGCGATCCCCGATGGTCGTGAACGGAATGCGGTATTGATCGAAGATGAAGCGCGTCCACCCCTCGTCCATCGACGGATTCCAGCTCCGATAGATCGCGATGCGGCGCGTCGTCTTGTCGGAGAGTCCCGGCACGTCGAGCTTCGGCGGCGGAATCTGTGCGATCACGTCCGTCATCGTCACCGGAAAGGAATCGACCGCGATCGCGCCGACACCCATGAGTAGCGGCAGCGTCTGCGCCGTCACATCGTACGGCGCCTTCGGCGGGCCGCCCGGATATTCGTGCAGATCGGGATAGTGCTGATTCTCGAGCAGCGCCTTGGCGAATCCGCCATACGGTTGATCGAGCATCACGACGTAGGTCCCCGCGGAGAAGCGCACGCGATTCGCAACGAAGGGCGACGTCGCGCGACGGATCTCCACCTGCCCGCGCTGCAGAATCCGCAGCACGGTGCGCAGCGATGCCTGATCCGGCTGCTGCATCGGAATCAGAAAGGCGGCCGGCCATTTCTCGCGCTGCGCAGCCTTATTCCCTTGCACCGCACGCTCGCCCACACGCGCGAAGTTCTTCAACCACGTCGTGCGCATCGGCGCCGCCGAGTTGAGCAGCGCCCACGTCGCGCTCGTCTGATAGTCGACGATGTTGCCGATCGTCCACGTACCGCCCTGCCACGGCACGAGGAAATTCCACGACGACACCTTCGAGTCGTAGCCGCGCCCGGGCTTCAGCGAGTCGAATGGAACGGTGATCGGCGTGGCGATGCTCGCGCTCGCCGTCTCCGTCAGAATGCGCACGCCGCCGTGATAGTGCTGATACGACCTGCTCGGCGTCCAGGCATCGTACGTCGAGTTGTTCGTGATACCGGTCTTTCCCTGGGCCGTCAGCCGCCACGTCATATCGAGACCCAGCGCGTTCACGCCGGCGATGAGGATCGGGTCCACATTCGGCTCGATCGGATCCATGTAGGGCGGGATGAACAGCCGCGCCTCGTCCGAGCCCTGCTGGTGGATGTCGTTCACGATCTGCGGATGCCAGAGGCTGTGGAGCGAGTCGATCGTCATCTGCGTCTCGACCTGCGTGAACGCGTACCAATCGCGGTTGTTGTCGTGCCCCGTGTAGTGATGATAGAGCACCGGCGGATCGGTTCCTTCCGCAGGCGTGCCGAGCGTGCTGCGATACCAGTCGCCAACGATGTCGACGCCATCGGGATTGAGGGACGGCACCATGAGCACGATGGTCTGCGCGCGAATCGCCCTCGTCTCCGCATCCTCGCCGCTCACGAGCTTGTGCGCGAGCACGAATGGAGTCAGGATGCCGCCGACTTCGTCCGAATGAATGCTCGATGTGATGAGCACGATCAGCTTCCCATCCGCGATCAACGAGTCGCGCTCGCCCGAGCGCCGCACGCGCGGGTCCGCGAGTCGCCGCTGGATCTCGCGGTACTTCGGCAGATTCGCGATCGTCGCCGAATCCGAGATGATCGCCGCGATGAACGGGCGGCCGAGCGTGGTCTTGCCGAGCGTGTGAAGCTGGATGCGCGGGCTCGACTTCGACAGCGCGGTAAAGTAGGCGACGACCTGCGACCACGCAGGGAGCTTGCGATCGGTGCCGGGAACGAAGCCGATCACCGACGCCGGCGTCGGAATTATCGTCGTCTGCGCGCCGAGCAGCGACGGAAATACGAGCGCAACAGCAAGTGCGATGCGACGCAGCGAGGGCGTCACGCGATCAGACGTCGATCTTGCGGAGCTCGTCGGCGGCTTCGAGCACGTGGCCGATCTCGCGAGAGAGCGCGCGTGCCTCGACGGTCGCGCCGTTGACGTCGCCGATGGCCGACTGCACACCGGATGAGCGAAGCTTGAGTAAGTCATACTTCAAATTCTGCAGCGCGAGACCGGCGCTGTCGAGTTGTCCGGTCAACCTCGCCCTCCGCGAACCGAGCTCGGTCATCGAAACAAGCTGCCGTTTGAGCAGCGACAACCGACGCTCACGATCCGACGCCTCGGCCGGCTCGCGCTCGACCTGCGCGATGCGTGCCTCGAGCTCCGCCACGAGCGCGGGCGAGCAGTCTGCATCGAGGTGATGCAGCGTCTGCGCGACAGATGCGACGCGCTCGACCAACGCCGTGACCGTCGGCACGACATCGGGAACCATGTCGCGGTCCGTCTGCGACAGCGACGCAACGGTCGAGAGTATCGTCGTGCGGTCGGCGACCGCGCGCCGCACGTTCACACCGTACGCGCCCGCAAGCACCTCGCGCGGAGCCAGCTTCGCTGCTTCATCCTCCGCCACCGCCGGCGGAAGCGCGCGCGGTGCCTTGTTGCCGGCGGAGCCGAGCGAGGCGAGATCGGGCGCGGACGGCCGCGACAGGATCTGCCTGAGCGTGACGCCCTCGGACCAGAGATTCCCCCACTCCTTGATGAGCCCCACGGTCATGAAGATCGCGGGACAGAGGAACCACGGAAATACCGGATTCGTGAGCAGGTTGATTCCGCCGAGCATCGCGATCACCGCGACGTTGCTCACGACGTGCTTGCGGAAGTGCACGATGCGCTCGCCGATGGTCCTCACCGGCCGCCCATCGATGCCATACTTCAGATGATCGCGATAGTTGCGACGCCACTCCTTCCACTCGCGGCGCGACATCGGATGCGCGGGCAGTCCGTCGGCGCCGATGGGAAATGCGGCC
>JBDTJH010000134.1:0-5985 GCA_039935955.1 Gemmatimonadaceae bacterium | reverse complement strand
GACGAACCCCAGCACAGTTTGCAAGTGCACAAGCGTCAGTGGTCTTCTCCGGCGGGTACACCCGAAATCTGGTCCGCGTGGAGTGACGTTTTGACATCGGTGGGAGCTTGGCCCAAACTCCGGGGATCGGAGCCAAAAGGACCAAGGCATGCGGACCAGCCGTTTCACGAACGAGCAGATCGTCCAGGCCCTACGCCAAGCCGAGAGCGGCACGCCGGTGGCCGACATCTGCCGAAAGCTCCAAGTCACGGAGACGACGTTCTACCGGTGGAAGAAGAAGTTTACGGGGCTGGACGTCAGCGATCTGCGCGAGTTACGGCAACTGCGTGAAGAGAATCGGAAGCTCAAAGGCCTGGTCGCCGACTTGAGCTTGGACAAGACGATTCTGCGCGAGGCGCTCCGAAAAAAATGGTGAGCCCGGCTTCGAGGCGCGAGTTGGTGGACTGGGCCAAGGATGGCTTCCAACTCACCGAGCGCCGGGCATGCAGAGCCGTGTCGGTCGGACGATCGCTGATCCGCTACGCGAGCGTGAAGGCGCCCGACGCGCCGTTGCGCGCGCGCCTGCACGAGCTCGCGCGCGATCGCCTCACCTTCGGCTATCCGCGGCTGCATGTGCTGCTCCGACGGGAAGGGTGGACGGTCAATCGAAAGCGCGTGTATCGGCTCTATCGGGAAGAAGGCTTGGCGCTCACGCGCAAGCGGCCCCGTCGTCGCAAGGCCGCCATGATCCGACCCGTGCGAGCGACGACCGTCGCCGCGAATCAGCGGTGGGCCATGGATTTCATGCACGACGTCCTCGCCTCAGGGCAGAAGATCCGCATCTTCACGCTCGTCGATATCCACACGCGTGAATGCTTAACCTTACGAGCGCAGCGAAGCTTCCGCGGTGAAGACGTCGCCTCCATTCTGAGCGAGGTGGGAGAAGCCCGTGCCGCACTGCCGGACGTGATACAAGTCGACAACGGGACGGAGTTCACGTCGACCGCGCTCGATCATTGGGCGTACTGGAATCGCGTGCAACTAGACTTCAGTCGGCCAGCGAAACCCGTGGACAATTGCATCGTGGAAGCGTTCAACGGCAGCGTGAGACGTGAGTGCTTAACGCAACATTGGTTTGCCTCGCTCACCGAGGCCCAGCTCCTGCTACGCGAATGGCAGGAGGATTACAACACGGTGCGCCCACACCAGAGCTTAGCGAATGAATCTCCAGCCACGTACGCGGCCACTGCCGCGGGCGGACACTTCACCCCGAGCCCCCTTCGATTGAAAAACTAGCGCTCGAGGTGGATCAGATTCGGGGGTACCCGCCATCAACTCCATCATGTGTGATGGAGTGGATCGGCTTTGGGGAGCAGACCATCTTCGCCGGCGCATTCCTCGAGCCGCGTACAATTTTGTGAGACGGAACGGATCGTGCTCGTGCCTCCTGTCATTCTGCTGACAGGATGCGCCCGTGACCGACCGTAAGACCCATGACCTGACCGCGGCGTTCAATAAAGTGCCTGCCGTCACGCTCATCTTCTGGATCATCAAGATCTTCGCGACGACTGTGGGCGAGACAGCCGCCGACGTTCTCTCGACGACGTTCAACCTCGGCCTCGTCATGACGTCAGTCGTCATGGCCGTACTGCTGGCGATCGCGCTGATCGTGCAGTTCCGCGCCCGCTCATACGTCCCGACGCTCTACTGGATCACCGTCGTATTCATCAGCGTCGTCGGCACGCTCATCTCGGACAACCTCGTCGACAATCTCGGCGTCACACTGGTCACGACGACGATCGTCTTCAGCGTCGCGCTCATCGCGGTGTTCATCTGGTGGTACCTGAGCGAGCATACGCTTTCGGTGCACACCATCTACACCAAGCGACGCGAGTTTTTCTACTGGGGTGCGATCCTCTTCACCTTCTCGCTCGGCACCTCGGGCGGGGATCTGATCTCGGAGCGCTTCGGTCTCGGTTACAGCGTTGCCCTTGGATTGTTCGCGGCCGGCATCGCGCTCGTGTACGCGCTCTACCGCATGCACGTCCTCAACGGCGTGCTCGCCTTCTGGGCCGCGTATATCCTCACGCGTCCGCTCGGCGCGTCGGCGGGCGACCTGCTCACACAGGCGCCGCGCGACGGCGGGCTCGGGCTGGGACGCTTGCCCATCACCGCGGTGATCCTAGTCGTTATCATCGGGCTCGTCGTCTACCTCTCGACGCAGGAACGCAGACATCCACCAGTCCCGGTTGCCACGTGAACGCGGAACCTGGCGAAGTCGCCAATCTCATGGCGACACTGGCAGCGTCGCGCGCCGCTCTGCTCGCTGCGGGACTCGCCTCGTCACTCTGTGCCCTGCTCGCGCTTGCAGGATGCTCCTCAGGAGAATCCAGCACGTCGCGGGCGTGCGGGGCAGGCCAGCACGCAGTGTCGGCGCGCGGCGAGCTCCGGTTGGCCAGCGACCTGGCGTCGCCAGCGGTGGATACGCCGCCGAACCGCAGCGCGAGTGCGGCGGCCTACGAAGGCGTCGATGCCCGCGGCATCCCGCACTACGCCAGCGTCGAGCTGTCGAGCGCGGACGGTGACCTCTTGCGACGCGTGTATGGTATCGAGGACCCGCATCGCCTCTATGTGTCGGATTCCACCGATGAGCGGATCCTCAAGTACGATACGCAGCGCAAGCGCTGTCTCACCTGCTACGTGAACAGCTATCGCATCGGGTTCGTATCGGTGCGCCGTCCCGGCGAAACGTGGGACCAGGCGGAGCGCCGGGTTCGCGCCGCTTCGCCGACGTACTTCACCGGCAGCGCGTCTCTTTCGAACACGTCCACTTCAGACCTCGATCCGAACGTGCGGCCCGTGGCCGAAGCGATGTTGCGCGTCGCGAGAGCGGCGGGCTACCGACTTCGGGTCACGGCGACGTACCGCTCGCCACTGCGCGAGGCGTTTCTCATGGCCGAGGGCCGAGGCCGCACGCACACCCTCACGTCGAATCATTCGTATGGACGCGCGCTCGACATCGTGGTCGACGATGGCGATCGTGGCAACGCGCATACTCGGCGCGACTGGATCGCCTTCCGCCGATGGGTGACCGGGTATCGGACGCCAAGCGGCGAATCGTTCCGTGTGCTCGGCAGGCTCGACCACACGTGGGACTGGACGCACGTCGAGTTGCCGTCCTCCACCATCGGGTTCCGGAGCATCGACGAGGCCATCGCGCGCGCACGGGCATGTCTCGCGCCCGGTGCAACTGTGCCGTGCAACTTTCCTCCGCATCTACCGTCGCACCTGAGCCATCCATTCGTGCAATGAGCGGGATGCCGAGCGTCACTCTCACTCACCCTTCAGGAGAATCTCCATGCGTACATCACTGACGTATCTCGTCGCCCTTCCGTTCCTGTTCGCCTGCAACAAGAGCGACAACGGTTCCGCGGCTGCCGCGCGTGCCGACTCCGGCGCGGTGCCGTCCACCTCAAAGCCAGTGGCGAATGCGGAGATGACCGAGCGGACGGCCGATTCCGTGCAGGCGGTCGGCGTGCCGGCCGCGGTAGCCGACGTCGGAACGCACGGCGAGGACCTGTACGATCAGGTGAAGGCGTCGAGCTGGACGAAAGCCGGGCAAATCATGGATTCGCTCACCCGGTCGGCGGCGCTGTTGAAGCCCGACGAGCGCGCCCAGCTGAGCGGCACGCTAGACAGCCTCACCCGCGCGGTCGCCGCGCACCAGCGTGAGGCGGCGCTCGAGGGCGCCAACCACGTGACGCTCATTGGCGCAAAGCTGACCGAGGCCTACCATCCGAAGATGCCGGCGGACATCGTCCGGCTCGACTACTACGGTCGCGAGCTCGAGATCTGGGCCGCGCAGAAGAACATGACGAAGCTCACCTCGACGGCGGCCGACCTGAAGCGGACGTGGGACGCGGTCAAGACGAACGAGATCAGTCACGGCGGCGCTGCGCCGGCGGCGAAGATGGATCAGCTTGTCGTCCGGCTCGACGCCGCGAAATCGGTTGCGGAGTACGGGCAGCTCGCGAAGCCAATCCTTGATCTGGTTGACGCGCTCGAGAAGCCGTTCGAAAAGTGACGGATCGGCCATCGGCGACCCTTCGCCCTGCTATTTGGAGGAATAGGACGAGGCCGCCGTCGCCGCCAACATAGCTTCCACACCGTCGCGATCTCTCGCCTCCCGCCGCGTCTGTCTCGACTCCGGCAGACGGTGTACGAGCGTCGGAGCGAGCTGCGCTCACGCCGCACGTCGTGTAGAGCGCCTGCAGCTCGTCGGGCGGAAGCGGAGGAGTAAAGCGAGGGGCGACGTTCGGAACCTTGATGACGTCGGTTGCTGTCGCCACGAGGATCGTCACGGAGGCAGTCATTCCCGGAAAGACCTTTCTCCCCGGGGCGGGCGAGGTTGATGATCGCGTCGTAGGTGACGACGTGCTGCACTGTCGTCGGATTCATTCGCCTCTGACTGACCGATCCTTCGAACGTCTCCTTCGGAAATGCGTTGACCTTGAAGGTGACGGGCTCGTTGAGGCGAATCCGCCCGACGTCCGATTCGTCGAGCTTGGCGTAGAGCTGCATCGTGGTGAGGTCCTGCGCGATGGTGAGGATCGTCGGTGCCCGCAGCGATGCGGCAACGGTCTGACCCACATAAACGCTTCGTGCGACGATGACGCCCTCGACCGGCGAGCGGATCACCGTGATCGCGATTGGTCTGGGCGACGGCAACCGCCGCCGGCTTGTGATCGATCTGCGCGCGCGCCTGTACGAGCCGGGCCCGCGCCGCGTCCGCGGATGCCGTGGTGGCCTCGTAGTTGACCGTCGCGAGGCTGAGCTCCGTGCCCGTCGCAGCACCCGTCTTCGCGAGCTGCGACATGCGATCAAAATGATCGGACGTCTGCTTCGCTGACGCTTTCGCCTTGGCGAGATTGGCGTTGGCCGCCGCCACATTTGCCTTGAATGCAGCCAGGTCGGCGTTCGCCTACAGAAGCGCTCCCTGGAATAGCGACGGGTCGATCAGCGCGACGATCTCGTCCTTCGTGACGTGTGAGTTGAAGTCGACGTTGAGCTTCGCGATCGTTCCCGAGACTTGGGAGCCGACCTGCACGCTCACCACCGCATTCACCTGTCCGCTCGCATCGATCGCATCGCGGATGTCCCCGCGCTCCACCTTCGCGGCGAAGTACTCGACGGAGTCTCCCCTGCGACGCCCGAGGGCGTCCGCCAAATGGACGAGAAGTCGGAAGTAGATGGCACCGATTCAAGAAGCACCAAAAACGCTACGCGCAGTTCATCGCGACGCGTCTTCTCAACGGCCGCGTGAGTTTCCTCGTTGCGCGGTTCACAGGAATCTCGCAGCGCCTCGGCTAGGCGAACTTCTCGGCGAACTGGATGCGGACAGACTCGGACATTTACGCGTAGCGACCAGGACAGATCGCGCGCGACGCTCTATGTTATGAGTCGTGATGTCCGGATCGGGAGTCCCCCACCGCACGCCTGGAAAGTGTGTGTACGTTCATAGCGTACCGTGGGTTCGAATCCCACCTCGTCCGTTACACCATCACGAGTTACGACGCGCGTCAAGTGCGTGGCCGTCGACTTCCATCCGCCGAGCGCGGCGATGTCGGAGAGCGGCTCATCCTTGAGCTCCGACGCGAATTGCCGACACAGGTTGTGAGACCCCCAGCGCTGACTGTGCTCGAGCCTGGCCAGCCGCTCCGCCTCCAGCCACCACTTTGCGTACGTATGTCGAGAGCGCGGCCCATTCCCTCGCGCCTCTGCGAAGATCCACACGTCGCCGAGCGCCAATGCACGTGCTCGAGCTTCTGTGAGAGCCGCGATAGCCGTCGCCGCCAGCGGCGACACGTGCGCGGTGTCCTGCTTGTCGGACTCAGCTCGCCAGCGGAGCTGGGACTTTCTCCAGGGATCTTCGTTGTATCAATTCTAAGGTGGGCTGGCTACTTGTTCGCCGACTCCTGCAGGAGCTGGATGAGGTACTCTTCCCGG